>NZ_JBEXTZ010000137.1:0-17456 GCF_040614195.1 Amycolatopsis sp. NPDC006125 | reverse complement strand
TTGGCATGTTCGGCCGCCGGTTGGCGGCCTGGGTTGCGGCCCTGGCTCAAGGTGATCGTTGCGTGTCAGGCGACGGGATGACCACCCAGCTCGGGGTTTGTTAAAAGATTGGCGCTATGCGCCCGTGTAGAGCAGGGTGTTGGGGCTGTTGGTGCCTGCGCTGGTCACCTTGCCCGTGGTGGCCGCTGCCACCAGTGCGTCTCGTACCTGCTGGGGCGTCGCCGAGGTGTGGGTGGCCAGGTAGAGCGCTGCGGCTCCAGCCACGTGGGGCGTCGCCATCGAGGTGCCGCTGATGGTGTTCGTGGCGCTCGTGCTGCCGATCCAGTCCGACTTGATGCTGCTGCCGGGCGCGAAGATGTCCAGGCAGCTCCCGTAGTTCGAGTAGCTCGCCCGTGCGTCCGTGCTCGTCGTGGCTCCCACGGTGATCGCCGCCGGGACGCGGGACGGCGACGAGCTGCAGGCGTTCGTGTTGCTGTTGCCCGCCGCGACCGCGTACGTCACGCCCGCCGCGATCGACGCCTTCACCGCGTTGTCCACCGCCGTCGACACGCCGCCGCCGAGGCTCATGTTCGCCACCGCCGGCTTCACCGCGTTCTGGGTGACCCACTCGATGCCGGCGATCACCTGGTCGTAGGTGCCCGAACCCTCGCAGTCGAGCACCCGCACGGCGGTCAACCGCACCCCCTTGGCCACACCGTACGCGGAACCACCGACAGTTCCGGCGACGTGCGTGCCGTGGCCGTTGCAGTCGCTGGCGTTCGAGTCACCGTCGACGAAGTCGTAGCCGGACGTCGCGCGGCCGCCGAAGTCGCTGTGCGTCAAGTTGATGCCGGTGTCGATGATGTAGGCGTGCACGTTCGACGCGGTGGTCGAGTAGTTGTACGCCTGGTTCAGCGGCAGGTTGCGCTGGTCGACGCGGTCCAGGCCCCACGACGGCGGATTCGACTGCGTGGCGGTGATCGAGACGCGCCGGTTCTGCTCGACGAACGCCACCGACGGATCGGCCGCGACCCGCTTCGCCTGCGACTCGCTCATCGTCGCCGAGTAGCCGTGCAGCGCACGCGAGAACGTTTGCCGCACGTTGCCGCCGAGCTTGCCGGTCACCTCGCTGACCAGTGAAGACACCGGTGACGCCGAGTCCTTGAACACCACGATGTAGCTGCCGGAGATCGCGCCGGGCGCATCCGCGCCGACGATCGACCCCTCCTGGGCGGAAGCCGGGGCGGTGAACCCGACGGTCGCGACCGCAGCGGCCGCGAGCGCCACACCGGCTGATCTGGCCTTGCTGAGCAGGGACTTGGACATGAGTCCTCCTTGGCAGGGCCGGCGCGATGAGCTGGGGAATCGCCCACCGCACCGCAAGGGGTGAGACTTTTTCACGGTAGGACCGCGTCACCGCCCCGCGGAAGGACTGGCACCCGGGTGGCTCCCGGCGAAAGTAGGGCGGACCAGCCGCCCGGTGTGGATCAGTCGGCTGTCGTGACGCCCTCGATCACGTCCAGCACCTGCCGGGCCGTCACCGCGCCCACGGCCTTGCCCGTCTCGTCCACCACGACCCCCAGGCCCGTCGGCGACGACAACGCCGCGTCCAGCGCGCCCCGCACCGACGTGCCGCGCCGGTAGAGCGAACCGCCGGCGACCAGGTCCGACTCGGCCAGCCCGCCGTCCACACTGGACCCCGGAGCCAGCCAGCCCCGCGGCTGCCCGGAGTCGTTCACCGCGAGCAGCCACTCCTCCGTCGGACCGGAGACGTTGTCACCCAAGGAAACCGTGGCCACCGAACGAACTTCCACGCCCGTAGCGTCCACAAAAGACAGTCCACGGTAGCCGCGGTCGCGGCCCACGAAGGACGCCACGAAGTCGTCCACCGGGTGCCGCAGCACGTCGGCCGGCGTGCCGTACTGCGCGAGCCGCCCGCCGACGCGCATCACGGCCACCTTGTCGCCCAGCCGCACGGCCTCGTCGATGTCGTGTGTGACGAACACGATCGTCTTGCCCAGCTGCGACTGCAACCGCAGCAACTCGTCCTGCAGGCCCTCGCGCACGATCGGGTCGACGGCCGAGAACGGCTCGTCCATCAGCAGCACCGGCGCGTCCGCGGCCAGCGCCCTGGCGACCCCCACCCGCTGGCGCTGACCGCCGGAAAGCTGCGCCGGATAACGCTTCCCCAGTTCCGCGGGCAGACCGACGATCTCCAGCAGCTCGGCCGCGCGGTCGCGCGCCTTCCGCTTGCCCCACCCGGACAACACGGGCACGGTCGCGACGTTGTCCAGCACCGTCCGGTGCGGGAACAACCCGGCGTTCTGGATCACGTACCCGATGCCGCGCCGCAGCACCGGCGGATCCTGCTCGCGGATGTCCTTCCCGTCGAGCAGCACCCGTCCCGAGGTCGGCTCGACCATGCGGTTGATCATCCGCAGCGACGTCGTCTTCCCGCAGCCAGACGGCCCGACGAACACCGTGATGGTGCCGTCCTCGACCGTCAGGCTCAGGTCGTCGACGGCGAGCGTGCCGTCCGGGTAGCGCTTGGTCACGCCGTCGAACTCGATCAACACGCCCTCCCAGCGAAAAGCCTTCCCGGAGACGCGCCCAGCGCCTCCGGGAAGGTCCAGCTTAGCCGGTGACGCCGTCCTCGATCGCCGCCTTCGCCACGGCCGCGGCGACCTCGGGGGCGACGCGCGGGTCGAGCGGGCTCGGCACGATGCGGTCCGGCCCCAGGTCGTCCTGCGCGACGGCGACGATCGCCTCGGCGGCCGCCAGCTTCATGTTCTCGGTGATCGCCCGCGCGCCGGCGTCCAGCGCGCCCCGGAACACGCCGGGGAAGGCGAGCACGTTGTTGATCTGGTTCGGGAAGTCGCTGCGCCCGGTCGCCACGATCGCCGCGTACTTGGCGGCCTCGTGCGGGTGGACCTCCGGGTCCGGGTTGGACAACGCGAACACGATCGGGTCATCGGCCATGCCGGCCAGCAGCTCCGGCTCGATCGTGGACCCGGACAGCCCCAGGTACACGTCCGCGCCGCGCAGCGCCTCGGCCAGGCCGCCGCGCAGACCGGCCTTGTTGGTGGTCTGGGCCAGCTTCTCCTTGACCGGGTTCAGCCCGTCCCGGCCGGAGTGGATGATGCCGCGCGAGTCCAGCACCGTGACGTCGGCGACATCGGCCTCCTGCAGGATCTTCGCGCACGCGACACCCGCGGCGCCGGCGCCGGAGACGACCACCCGCTGCTGCTTGATGTCCCGGTCGAGCACCAGGTTCGCGCCACGCAGCGCGGCCAGCGTCACGATCGCCGTGCCGTGCTGGTCGTCGTGCATGACCGGGCAGTCCAGCGCCTCCTTGAGCTTGTCCTCCAGCTCGAAGCAGCGCGGGGCGGAGATGTCCTCCAGGTTGACGGCGCCGTAGGACGGGCGCAGCCGCACCAGCGTCTCGACGATCTCGTCGACGTCCTTGGTGTCCAGCACCAGCGGGATCGAGTCCAGGCCGCCGAAGGTCTTGAAGAGCACCGACTTGCCCTCCATGACGGGCAGCGACGCGCTCGCGCCGATGTCGCCCAGCCCCAGCACCGCGGTGCCGTCGCTGACGACGACCACGAGCCGGTGCGCCCACGTGTAGCGCTGGGCCAGCTCGGCGTTCTCGGCGATGGCGCGGCTCGCCTTGGCCACCCCCGGCGTGTAGGCGATGGAGAGGTCGCGTGGCTGCGAGATCGGGCGCGTGGCCGCCACCGAGAGCTTGCCGCCCTCGTGACCGCGGAAGATCTCGTCGTCGGTCACCGGCGAGTAGTCGGTACCCGTCGGCGGCACTGCCTCGGCCGCCGTGCTCTTGCTGACCTCGTCGTTCATCGATGTCCCTGCCCTCGTATCAGAGGTCTGAGCGTAGGTCATGGAAATGAATCCCTCCCGGGACCGTGTGCGGGGACACTGCCCCATCCCCCAGTGGCGTGGTTGATCTCGCAGCTCGGTAGCCCGGGCGCGGTGGCGCCGGCAGCCGGCTCGGCGTCCGTCTCGGCCGTGCGGAGCCCTTGGTGAGGCGACGGCCGCGGACGCGGCGGTCCCCCCAGTGTTGCAGGCTCCGCACCGGTTGTGATGCCGAGGTGCGGTTGATGTCACAAAAAGGGGAGGTCAACGGGGTTCTAGCAAGACGTCCGTCCGGCTTGGGAGTGCCCCGCTAGGGTTGCGGTATGGAGGTCCGCCAGCTCGCCGTCCCCGACGCCTACGAGTTCACGCCGCGTTCGTTCCCGGACCACCGCGGCCTTTTCGTCGCACCGTTCCAGGAGGCGGCGCTCGTCGAGGCGATCGGGCACCCGCTGCACGTGGCGCAGACGAACCACAGCGTGTCCCGGCGGGGGACGATCCGGGGAGTGCATTTCGCCGACACGCCGCCCGGCCAGGCGAAGTACGTCTACTGCCCGCGTGGCGCGCTGCTCGACGTCGTGGTGGACCTGCGGGTCGGCTCACCCACGTTCGGCACCTGGGACGCCGTGCGGCTCGATTCGGTGGACTACCGCGCGGTCTACATCGCGGAAGGTCTCGGGCACGCGTTCGTCGCGCTGGAGGACGACACCGTGATGGCCTACCTCTGTTCGACCGGGTACAACCCGTCGGGCGAACACGGGATCACCCCGCTCGACCCCGAGCTGAAACTCCCCTGGCCGTCGGACCTCGCGCCGATCCTGTCCGAAAAGGACGAAGCGGCCCCGGCTCTCGCTGAGGCCGCCGCCGCCGGGCTGCTGCCGGTCTACGCCGACTGCGTCGCCCACTACGAAAAACTCCGCGCGGGCTAGAGCCTCAACCGGCGACGTTCACACTCTCATCGTCCGCGTGCGCGCCGAACTCGGCGACGCGCACCTCCGCGATGCGCTCGTACCGGCTGATCCGGTCGGTCCACTCCGCGTCGACGCCGAACGCCGCCTGCGCGAAGCCCACCCGCCGGACGGCCTCGGCCAGGCCCGGATCCCCAGGGGCCAGCAGCCGCGCCGGCGCGTCGAGCGCCACGGTGTGCGGCGGCACGAAGTACTCGTCCGGCAGAACGGTGCGCGCGTGGACGAGCGCGCCGACAGCGACGACCGAGCCGGCCCCCAACCGTGCGCGCTGCAGGACCGTCGCCGCGGTCGCCACGTAGACGCACCGGCCGATCTCGCAGCCCAGCAGCGTGGCATGGGGTCCCACGAAGACGTGGTCGTCGAGAAGCACCGGCTGGTCGCCGGCGACCGCGGACCCGCGCAACACCGCGTTCTCGCAGATCACCGCCGCCTCCCCGACCTCGATCCGAGACCCCTCGGCATCGAGCACCGCGCCGTACATGACCCGAGCCCTCGGCCCCACGCGGACATCGCCGGCGAGTGTGGCCGTCGGGGCGATGTAGGCGGTGGGGTGGACCTGCGGTTCACACCCGCGGTGCCGGATGCGGATTCCCCGCGCTCGCACGATCACGACCGGATTCTCGGCCGACCGGCCGCGAGCGCGCTGGCGGATTCCGGACGTCTCGTTCGCCCGAGGGCAGCGATGCGGGCCGGCCCCACCCCGCGTCGGGGTTCGCTGGGGCAGGTGCGCGGCCGTGAGGAGCGGCCTCACACTCAGCGCGACCCTTCCTCCGCGACACGCCGGGCCACACGCAGTCTGCCGGTCGGGCTCAGCGGCGCGTGACCGTGAGACACGAGGACCTACGCGGCCTCACGGTCACAACCTCCCCGGGCAGTACGACTAGAAGTCCTCCGCCAGCACGCGGGCGATGTTGCGCTCGGCCAGCGCGGTGATCGTGACGAACGGGTTCACGCCCGTGCTGCCCGGGATGAGCGAGCCGTCGGTGACGTAGAGGTTGCGGTAGCCCTTCACGCGCCCGTACAGGTCGGTCGCCTTGCCCAGCACCAAGCCGCCCAGCGGGTGGTACGTGAACCGGTTCTCGAACGCCCGGGTGTCGCCGAACAGGTCGTAGCGGTAGATCGTCCCGTTCGCCGAGTTGATGCGGTCGAACAGGCTCTTCGCCGCGTCGATCGACGGCTGGCCCTGCGCGACGTCCCACTGCAGGACCGCCTTGTCGGCGCCCGGGTCGTAGGAGAACCACCCGCGCTCGGGGTTCTTCGTGATCGCCAGGTACAGGCTCGCCCACGTCTCCAGCCCGGCGGGCACCGGCGCGATCTCGGCGAACACCGGGTTGACCGGGTCCTCCCACGCGTCGATGCCGAGCGCGGGCATGCCCGACTCGACCGGGCCGACCGGGTCCCACACGTGGTTGGCCCGGCCCAGCATGACGTTGCCGTTGGTGCCCCAGCCCTGGCCGACGTCCTCGCCGAGGTCCGGCAGCTTGCCGGTGTCGCGCGCCCGCACCAGCAGCTCGGTCGAGCCGAGGCTGCCGGCGCCGAGGAACAGGTACTTCGTCCCCAGCTGGCGCACGCCGAGCACGTTGCCCTCGGCGTCGATCTGCCGCACTGTCAGCGTGTACGTGCCGTCCTGCTGCTGGGCGATGTCGCGGACCTCGGTGAGCGTCTGGATGGTGACGTTGCCGGTGCCCAGCGCGGCCGCCAGGTAGCTCTTGTCCAGCGAGCGCTTGCCGTGGTTGTTGCCGTAGATGACCTCCGACGCCAGCGCGGACCTCGGCACCTCGCCGGCCTCTTCCCGGCGCATGTAGTCGAAGTCGTAGACGCTAGGCACGAACGTGGTCTTGAGCCCGGTCTTCTGCGCGTGCTTCCGCGAGACGCGCGCGAACTGGTAGCTGTCGCAGGTCTCGAACCAGTCCGGGTCGATGTTGTTGACGCCCAGCATGGAGTTCGCGAGCGGGTAGTACGTGCCGTACATCTCGTCGGCGTCGACCTCGGGCAGGATTTCCTCGAAGTACCAGCGCTTCGGGGTCACCGCCATCGCGCCGTTGACCAGCGAGCCGCCGCCGACACCGCGGCCGACGTAGACCGACATGTCGCCGAAGTGCACGCGGTCCAGCACGCCCGCGTACGGGTCGATGTTCCGGTTGGCCAGGTCGAGCCAAAGGAACGAGGCCAGCGGCGCCTCCGTGCGGTTCTTGAACCACGACGACCGGCGGTCCGGGCTGAGCATGTCCGAGAAGATCTTGCCGTCCTCGCCCGGCGTGTTCCACAACTGGCCCATTTCGAGCATCAGCGTCGGGACGCCGGCCGCCCCGAGGCGCAGCGCCGTGACGGCGGCGCCGTAGCCGGTGCCGACGACGACTGCCGGCGAGTAGTCGGTGGCCGCCGAGGCGGAGGTCCGGGTCGAGATCGTGGTCAGCCCGAGCGTGGCGGCGGAGCTGAGCGCGGTCAGGCCGAGGAACCGGCGTCGAGAGAGGGACATAACGCGAACCATATTCGGATCGACCTTGCTTTGTAAACGGTGTTAATCCCTAGTGGCGCGATGCCAGGGTCGGCTCCGGGCTTTCCCCGATGGTGCCGTTTGCGCAGGTCGGACAGGATTTGGATCATGAAGATCGCACTCGCAGCGGCCGCCGTCGCCGCACTCGCCCTGACGGTCACCAGCGCTCTCCCCGCCCGCGCCGCGGAGGACACGTTCGCCGACTGCCCCGCCCTGCCCGCCGGCGCGGACCCGGGCCAGTGGCGCTGCGAGGTGCTCGACTCGACCGCCACCATGTCCTTCGGCGACGTCCGGGACCTCCCGCTCGGACCGATGCGCCTGACCTTCGCCGAGGGGCAGCTGAACGGCGAGTACGCGCAGGTGTTCGGCGCGCTGAGATCCGAACCGGTCGCGGTGCCCGGGCTCCCCCGCGCCACCGTGCGGTTCGGGTACGGCGGCCACTCCGACTTCCAGTCCAACGACGAGCGCAAGGGCGAGATCGACCTCGTCGCCGAGTTCGACGCGCCCTACCTGCCGCGCGACTGCGCGACCGGCGTCATCCACTCCGTCCTGCAGGCCGACGGGCCGACCGAGGTCGTCTCGACCGACCCGCTGACGTTGAAGTTCGCCACCTACGACCACGAACTGGCCGTGCCCGCCACGGAGAACTGCGGCCCGCTGGGCCGGGTGGTCGACCGCCGCCTCGGCCTGCCCGCCGCGTCCGGGACGAACTCCTACGCCCAGACCACGACGGTCCGCCTGCGCGACTACTGACGCTTCGGCGTCACCCAGATCGTGATGGTGGCGGTGACGACGGGCTTGCCCGCCCGGTCGGAAATCACGACGGGCACCGGCAGTTCCACGCCCTCGCCGCCGAACTCCGGGATCTCCGGCAGCTCGGCGACCGCCCGCAGGCTCGTCTCCGCCTTCGCCACGTACCGCACCGTCATGCCCTTGGGCAGCCACCGGTGCGTGGCGGGCAGGGTCGACTCGGCGAGCATCCCCATCGCGATCTCCGCGAGGTTGCACGCCGCGATCGCGTGAAATGTGCCGATGTGGTTGTGAACACCCCACCACTTCGGCGCGCGCACCGCGCAGTAGCCGGGACGCAGCTCCTCCACGGTCGGCAGCACCGAGCCGAAATAGGGCACACGCAGGCAAATCGCGGTCGAGAACAGTCGTTTGCCGCCGGGCAGCGCGCTCAGCCGCTGCCACAACGAGTAGGTCGAAACCACCGGCGCCTCCTATGTTACCGACCGGTAGCAAAGCAGATCGGTGGCTATATTCGCAAACGTGGACCACGAGCTCTTCCTCTTCCGCCACGGTCAGACCGAGTGGTCGGTGAACGGCAAGCACACCGGCCGCACCGACATCCCGCTGACTCCCGCCGGGGAGAACCAGGCGCGCGCCGCCGGCCTGACCCTGCAGACGCTCCGCAAGGGCCCCGCGCTGGTGCTGACCAGCCCGCGGCAGCGCGCGGTGCGCACGGCCGAGCTGGCCGGGCTGCGGATCGACGAGCAGACCGAAGACCTCGCGGAATGGGACTACGGCGACTACGAGGGCGTCACCACGCCGGAGATCCGCAAGACCGTGCCCGGCTGGACCGTCTGGACACACGAGATGCCCGGCGGCGAGACCGTCGAGCAGGTGACCGCCCGCGCGGACGCCCTGCTGGAGCGGGTGCGCGCGGCGCTGGCCGACACCGAGGTGATCCTCGTCGGCCACGGCCACTTCAGCCGGGTGCTGATCGCCCGCTGGATCGGGCTGCCCGCCACCGCGGGCGTCCACTTCGGACTGGACCCGGCCGGGGTGACGGTCCTCGGCGACGAGCGCGGCGAGCCGAAGATCGAGCACCTCAACATCCCGCCGTCCTGACCGTAGCGATCCCGTACCGCACCGCGGTCAGCTCGCTTGAATCGAGGTCAACGAGGACAGCCCGGCGTCATCCGCCTCGCTTAGCGTCGAGCCGTGAACTCCTTCGCCCGGGCGACCCACGTCGGCAGCCTCCTCCGTCCCCCGCGTCTGCTGAAGGCACGGGCCGACCACGCCGCGGGCCGGCTCGACGACGCCGGGCTGCGGCGTGTCGAGCAGGAGTCGATCCTGGTGGCGCTGTCGGTGCAGCAGGACAGCGGCATCGGCGTCTACACCGACGGCGAGTACCTGCGCACGGATTTCATGAGCAGGCTCACCGAGCACGTCGACGGTTTCGCCGCGCAGGCGCCATCGCTGGAATGGCAGTCCGGCGACCACGCCGAGGAGGACAGCAGCATCCTCCGGCTCATCGGGGGCAAGCTCGCCTACCGCGAACGGTTCACCGACCGCGAGGCCGCCTTCCTCGCCGCGCACGCGCCCGGCCCCTTCAAGATCGCGATCCCGGAGGTCACGAACTTCGTGGTCGCCAACTGGGACCCGCGGGTCAGCGGCCCGCACTACCCCAGCCGCGCCGACATCGTCGACGACCTGGGGGCCGTCCTGCTGCAGGAGGCCGCGGCGCTCGCCGAGGACGGCGTCCGGCACGTCCAGATTGACGCGCCGTGCTTCATCGCCTTCGCCAACCCGCGCATCCTCGCGCTCTTCGAGTCGGAGGGCATCGACGCGCGGGACCTGCTGCGCCGCTGCATCGAAGCCGACGCGGCCGTCGTCCGGCTGCTGCGGGAACGCGGCGTCGCGGTGGGAATGCACATCTGCCGCGGCAACTACCGCGGCCAGTGGTTCAACGAGGGCTTTTACGACGACATCGCGGCGGACGTGTTCGGCGGCATCCCGGTGGACCACTGGCTGCTGGAGTACGACACCGAGCGTGCGGGCACCTTCGAGCCGCTGCAGCATGTGCCGGACGGGGTGCGGGTCGTGCTGGGCCTGGTCACGACGAAGACCGGCGAGCTGGAGGACCCCGATGAGCTCGCGCGGCGGGTGGACGAGGCCGCGCGGATCGTCCCGCTGGCGGATCTGGCGGTCAGCCCGCAGTGCGGGTTCGCATCGGAGGTGCAGGGAAACCCGCTGACTTGGGATGATCAGCGCCGGAAGCTGGACCTGACGGTTTCGGTGGCGCAGCGGGTCTGGGGCGGGGTCTGAGTCTGGCAGGATCGGGTGCAGCTCACCCGCCGAATCCTGGGAGTCCCCATGCCCGACAGCCGCATCCGCCGTATCCGCGAGTCCGATGTGGACGAAGTCGCGCAGCTGGTGCACGAACTGGCAGCCTACGAGAAGGCGCCGCAGGACTGCCACCTGACGGCCGACCGCCTGCGGGTGGCGCTGTTCGGCGACAGCCCCGCGGTGTTCGGGCACGTCGCCGAGCAGGACGGCGAGATCGTCGGGTTCGCGCTGTGGTTCCTGAACTTCTCCACCTGGCGCGGCGTGCACGGCATCTACCTGGAGGACCTGTTCGTCAAGTCCGAACTGCGCGGGTCCGGGCTGGGCAAGGCGCTGCTGGCGACACTCGCGAAGGAGTGCGTCGACCGCGGCTTCGCGCGGCTGGAGTGGTCGGTGCTGGACTGGAACCCGGCGACCGGCTTCTACAAGTCCCTCGGCGCGACGCCCATGGACGAGTGGACCGTCTACCGCCTCACCGACACCGCCCTGGACAAGCTCGCGAAGCTCGCCTAGTCCTCCTCGCCGCGCTCCCGGCGGCGGCCGGCCATCCCGCCGCGCTCGGCGGCCTCCTCCTCGGTCTCGTCCTCGTGCTGCCCGAGCGCCCACGCCCGCGCGGGCTGGCGGAACAGCAGCACGATGATCGCCACCCCGAGGACGATGATCGGCACCCCGAACCCGGGCCGCCCGGACGGCCCGGCCATGTACCAACCGACGCCGGCGGTGATGAGCGCCATCACCAGCCCCGGCGAGCGGGCCCAGGTGTGGCCGAACAGCAGTCCGATCGCGCAGCCGACGACGGCGAGCCCGAACAGCACGTAGAAGGCGCCCTCGGCGAGCACGCTGGTCAGCGGCATGGAGTCACCGGGCGAGGCGAACAGCAGGGCGCCGAACACCAGCAGGCCGATCCCCGGCAGGACGGTCAGCGCGCCGGCCACCCTGACCTCGCGCGGAGCGGGTGAAATCTTGTCGGCGAGCGCCATCGCGAAGGGCCTTCCACCAGCGGCTGAGCGGCACGGGTGACCGTGTGTGAACGCCATCGATACTAAGCCACCCGGTCGGCCGTTTTCGAACCGCGGCCATCCGCGTCAAGATCTGGGTGTCGTCGATGAGCCGGCGGACGCCCGGGGTGCACTTGTCACGACGAACGGACCGTGCCGAACGACGGGAGGTCAACCGGCAGTCTTTTCGCAGTGATGAGGTTCGCGCTGACGCTTGGGATGCGCCCGATTGGCCTACCCTGCGGATATGCGCGCGATTCTGGTGGTCAACCCGCAGGCCACGTCCACGACGGCCGGCGGGCGGGACGTGCTCGCGCACGCGTTGGCCAGCCAGGTGAAGCTGGAGGTCGTGGAGACCGACTACCGCGGCCACGCGCTGGCGGTGGCCAGGGACGCCGCACGGGACGGCATCGACCTGGTGGTCGCCCACGGCGGTGACGGCACGGTGAACGAGGTCGTCAACGGCCTGCTCGCCGACGGGCCTGCCACGCAGCTGCCCGCGCTCGGCGTCGTGCCCGGCGGGTCGGCGAACGTGTTCGCGCGCGCCCTCGGCATTTCCCGGGACCCGGTGGAGGCGACGCACCAGCTGCTGTCGGCCATCGAGTCGAGCCGGAGCCGCCGCGTCGGGCTGGGCCTGGCGGACGGGCGGTGGTTCACCTTCAACGCGGGCCTCGGCTGGGACGCCGACGTGGTCGCCACGGTCGCCGACCGGCGCGGGAAGCAGACGAACGCGCTGCTGTACATGCGGGCGGCGGTGACGTGTTACTTCCGCCCGCGCTCGCCCCGGTTGCCGCTGACCGTGCACGTGCCGGGCGAGGAGCCGGCCGAGGTGCGGATGGCGTTCGTGTCGAACACGGATCCCTGGAGCTACCTCGGTGAGCGGCCCGTCCACCTCAACACCGGCAGCTCCTTCGAGCGGGGTCTCGGGCTGTTCGCGCTGCGCAAGCTGTCGCTGCCGCTGGTGTTCCGGCACGTCCGCCAGGCGCTGCGGACGGAGGCCGAGCACCGCGGCAAAGCGCTCGTGAAGTACGACGACCTGGCGAAACTCAGCGTGACGGCCGAGGAGCCGGTAAACTTCCAGGTCGACGGCGACCTGATCGGCCGTCGGACGCAGGTGGACTTCACGAGCGTGCCCGACGTGCTGACCGTGCTGGCGTGAGTGATCGGTCCGGCGATCTGCAACTTGCCGTTCGTCGACGCACACGGTCCACTCACCGCATCGTCCTTCCCCCGCGAAGGCCGTTTCGGAGAGAAACCGCAGGTCAGCGGGGTCGCCTGACCAGGTGAGCTGACTCACCGATGTTGCGAAAACACTTGTCGAAAGCGGTGCTTCGTGAAAGCATTCACAAGCACCCCAAGAAACGATCCGCCATGACGACCTGTGGCGCAGCACGCTCTGCGCCCCGAGAAGGAGCTCACAGAAATGGACTGGCGCCACGACGCTGCCTGCCGCGACGAGGACCCGGAGCTGTTCTTCCCTGTCGGGAACAGCGGTCCCGCGCTGCTGCAGATCGCCGAGGCGAAAGCCGTATGCCACCGCTGCCCGGCAGCGTCCGAGTGCCTGGCCTGGGCCCTGGCCAGCGGCCAGGACTCCGGTGTCTGGGGCGGGATGAGCGAAGACGAGCGCCGTGCCCTGAAGCGCCGTCGTGCTCACATCGGCATGCGCACCGCCTGACCTCTCCACGCGCTGCGGCGTCGCTTAACGCGTCTCTTACGAGAGTACGCGGGACCTGACGCAGGGGCTCACACGCCCCCACTTAACGTTCGAAGGCCCGGCCCCCACCTCCCGCGGGTGCCGGGCCTTTGAACGTCCTGAGCAGGGTTTTTTGGTTTCGGCTGCTCTCGGCTGCGCGGCTGCCACACGGTGCCTCCACGGCACCCCGTGCCTCACTGCCCCAGGACCGCCCGGTGACGTTCCGCTTCGGCCTCAGCCCCGGCTCCTGGTTCCGTCCGGCGCCGGCCGCTGCTCCACCTAACTCCAGCTGCCGCTCCTGCCTGCAACTGCTCCGTTTCATCACCTGCACCGGCCGCTGCCCTACCTGGGCGCCTCCCACCCGCGCGAGACGCCCACTCGCAACGGCACCGTCGGCCCTCTCACCTAGACACCATTGGCCCTCTCGCCTCGGCACTGTTGACCCTCTCGCACCTTCCAAGCACCGCTGGCCCACCCGCGCGGGCACGGTTGGCCACCTCGCGCGGCGCGACTGACCCACTCGTGCGGGCGCACGACCGGCCATCTCACGCACGCACCGGTGGCCATCCCGCACAGGGACGATTGGCCCACTCACGCATGCAGGACCGCTCACCTCACGCAGTCACCAGCGGTCACCTCACCCGGGCGCGATTGGCCCACTCACGCACGCAGGACCGCTCACCTCACGCAGTCACCAGCAGTCACCTCACCCGGGCGCGACTGGCCCACTCACGCGCAAAACCACCGGCCACCTCGCACACCCAGGGCGACTGGTCACCTCACGCGGGCACGACCGGCCACCTCAAGCAGCCACGACTGGCCACCTCAAACAGGTGCCAGTGGTCACCTCGCGCCGGCCCACCCACGCCCATACAACCCGCCCACCGAAGCAGGCCCCAAGAACTACGGCCGCCGCCCCAGAGGCAGCCTCAACGCGGCCTCCGTGCCGCGCGCAGCGCCGTCGCGGAGCTTCCGCAATGACAGCGAACCCCGCAGCTCCGACTCCACCAGGGTGCGCACGATCTGCAGCCCGAGCCCGTCAGCCCGCTCCAGAGAGAACCCGGACGGCAACCCCCGGCCGTTGTCGCGGATCAGGACGTCCAGCCAGCGCGCCGAGCGGCTCACCACGATCTCCACCTTGCCCGGCCGCCCGTCCGGGAAAGCGTGCTCCACCGCGTTCTGCACCAGCTCCGCCAGCACCATCACCAGCGGCGTCGCGATCTCCGCGACCACCACCCCGAACGACCCGGACCGGCTGATGCTCACCCGCGACTCCGCGGTCGCGACCTCGCCGACCATCGGCAGCACGTTGTCCAGCAGCTTGTCCAGGTCGACCCGCTCGTCGACCGACACCGACAGCGCCTCGTGCACCATCGCGATCGACGCGACCCGCCGGACGGACTCCGTCAGCGCCTGCCTCGCCTCGGCGTTCGAGGTGCGCCGCGACTGCAAGCGCAGCAACGCGGCCACCGTCTGCAGGTTGTTCTTGACCCGGTGGTGGATCTCCCGGATCGTCGCGTCCTTCGACAGCAACGCCCGGTCCCGCCGCTTCACCTCGGTCACGTCCCGGCACAGCACCAGCGCCCCCGCCGGCTGCCCGTGTGGCCGCAGCGGCAACGCCCGGAACAACACGACCGCACCCCGCCGCGACTCGGCCTCCGTGCGGCTGCCCGGCTTCCCGTCCAGGGCGTCCAGGATCCGGTGGGCGACCTCCGTCGCGTCGAACGGGTCCCGGATCAGCGACCGCGTCAACGGCGCCAGCCGCGTCCCCACCAGGTCCGACTCGTGCCCCATCCGGTGGTAGGCCGACAGGCCGTTGGGGCTCGCGAACACCACGTTCCCGGCCGCGTCCAGGCGGATCAGCCCGTCCCCCACCCGCGGACTCGTGTGCACGTCCGTCTGGCTGTCCACGTGCGGGAACGTGCCGTCCACGATCATCTGGCACAGGTCGCCCGCACTACCGAGGTAGGCCACCTCGAGCGGGCTCGGCACGCGCGGCGCGGCCAGGTTCGTCTCGCGGGACAGCACCGCGATCACGTTCGAACCGAACGTCACGGGGATCGCCTCGCGGCGCATCGGCAGGTCGCGGTACCAGTGCGGGTCCTCCTCGCGGCAGATCCGGACCTCCCGGATCGCCCGCGCGAGCTGCGGGTGGTCCTCCACCGTGAACCGCGTCCCGACCACGTCCTCGGGGTGCGCGGTGGGCGCCGTGGTGGGGCGGGCCTGCGCGACGCACACGAAGTCGCCGCCCTGCTCGTTGTGCTCCGGCGACACCGGCACCCACAGCAGGAAGTCGGCGAAGGACAGGTCGGCGAGCAGCTGCCACTCGGCCACCACGGCCTGCAGGTGGTCCGCCGCCTCGCCGGACAGGCCGGTGTTCTCGGCCAGCAGGTCGGAAAGTGTCGTCACGCTGGTACTCCTCCTCGGGGCAGCTCAAGTGAACCAGAGCGGGACCTTCCCGGCACCCGCCGGGGCGAGCCTGAGACACTGGTTGGCAGATCGCGACCAGGGAAGGAGCAGGCATGTCGAAGCGAGCCCGCAAGCGCCGCGACCGCCGGAAGAACGGCGCCAACCACGGCAAGAAGCCCAACAGCTGAGTTCGGGCACGAGAAAGGCCCCGGTGCCATGGCAGCGGGGCCTTCGTCGTGTCCGGGGTACTACTCCGCGTTCTGCTCGAGCCGGACCTCGGTCCGCTCGATCGTCACGTCACCGCGCCGCTCGACCGTCTGGTAGATCGACGCCCGCAGCTTCTGCTTGAACTCGTCCGGGGCGGTGTCGCCGCCGCACTTGCGGTGCAGGAGCTGCTTGAGCTGCTCGTCGATGCCGTACTCCTCGAGGCACGGCGGGCAGTCCTCGATGTGCTTGCGCAGCTGCGCGTCCCGCTCCGGGCTGCACTCGCGATCCAGCAACAGGAAGATCTCGGCGAGCGCCTCGGAACAGCGGACGTCGTCCTTGTGCGGCTCACGACCGGTGGTCATCGCGCTACCTCCTGCTTGGCGCCGCGGATGAAGCCGCGCTCGCGCGCGACGTCGGCGAGCAGGTTGCGCAGCTGGGCGCGGCCACGGTGCAGGCGGGACATCACGGTCCCGATCGGCGTGTCCATGATCTCGGCGATTTCCTTGTAGGCGAAGCCCTCGACGTCGGCGAGGTACACGGCGAGCCGGAACTCCTCCGGCAGCTGCTGCAGCGCGTCCTTGACGTCGCTGTCGGGCAGCCGGTCCATCGCCTCGACTTCCGCCGACCGCAGACCGCTCGAGGTGTGGCTCTCCGCCTGGGCGATCTGCCAGTCGGTGATCTCCTCGGTGGGCTGCTGCACCGGCTGACGCTGACGCTTCCGGTACCCGTTGATGTAGGTGTTGGTGAGGATGCGGTACATCCAGGCCTTGAGGTTCGTGCCCTCCTTGAAGGAGGCGAACGCGCCGTAGGCCTTGAGGTAGGTCTCCTGCACGAGGTCCTCGGCGTCCGCCGGGTTCCTCGTCATGCGCAGAGCGGCCGAGTACAGCTGGTCCAGCAGCGGCATCGCGTCGCGCTCGAAGCGCTCGGCGCGCTCTTCGACCGGCTCCTGCTCGGAGCCGGATTCGGGCACCGCGGAGTTCTGCGTGCTCGGCAAACCGTTCCCTTTCCCATCCGCGTCGAAGCGGTCCACACCCGTGGCCGGGTGCGCATACGACAGCTTCGAGGATACGCGGACGGGCTTGGCCGGGCCGGGTACACCGGCCGGCCGGGTGACGGCCTGCACACGGGCTCGTCGATCAGCAAGCTTTGACGGCACGTCCGTGTCAACACCGCACGATCCGGGCACATTCCCCGCCGCGGGAAAAGGACTTGCGCCTCCCGGCTACCGTGCACCCCATGGCCGGGAAGGGAACGCCGGCGACCGCCCTGCTCGCGAAGCAGAAAGTCGCGCACAAGCTGCACGCCTACGACCACGATCCGAAGCACGAGTCCTACGGCCTGGAAGCGGCCGAGGCGCTCGGGCTCGAACCGGACCGCGTGTTCAAAACGCTGGTGGCCGATGTGGACGGAAAGCTGACGGTCGGCGTGGTGCCGGTCACCGGGCAGCTGGACCTGAAGGCGCTGGCCGCGGCGGCCGGCGGCAAGCGGGCGAAGATGGCGGACGCGGCCGCCGCCCAGCGCGCGACCGGATACGTCCTCGGCGGCATCTCACCGCTGGGCCAGCGCTCGCGGCTGCCGGTGGTGATCGACGAGACGGCGGAGAAGTTCGAGACGATCTACTGCTCGGCCGGCCGTCGCGGCCTGGAGGTAGAGCTGGCGCCGGCCGACCTGGTGCGCCTGACCTCGGCGACGGTGGCACCCATCCGCGCCTGACCCGGCGGGCGGCACCCGGCCACGGCGCCTCCGGTGCGGCGCCAGGCAGGCGG
>NZ_JBEXTZ010000136.1:0-17954 GCF_040614195.1 Amycolatopsis sp. NPDC006125 | reverse complement strand
CCGGCGGCCGTTCGCCCGCGTCGCGGTGACGGCGCTCGCCACGTGGACCGTCCTCGGCGGCCGGGGCCTGGCGGCGGAGGGGGAGGCGATGGCCGTCCGGCTCGAGTCGGGCGACGTGCCCGCAGCGCGGCAGCGGCTGGGGCACCTGTGCGGCCGCGACGCCTCCGAACTGGACGAAAAGGGCCTGGCCAGGGCCGCGACCGAGTCGATCGCCGAGAACACCAGCGACGCCGTCGTCGCGCCGCTGGTGTGGGGCGCGGTGGCCGGGGTGCCCGGGCTGCTCGGCTACCGGGCGCTCAACACCCTCGACGCGATGGTCGGGCACCGCACGCCCCGTTTCGAGCGGTTCGGCTGGGCCGCCGCGCGCGGTGACGACCTCGCCAACCTGCTGCCCGCCCGCCTCGGCGCGCTCGCCACCGCCGCCTGTGCGCGGGTTGTGGGCGGCCGCCCCGGCCGGTCGGTGGCGGTGTGGCGGCGCGATGCCGCACAGCACCCGAGCCCGAACGCCGGGCAGATCGAGGCGGCCTTCGCGGGCGCGCTCGGCGTGCGGCTGGGCGGGGTCAACACCTACGCCGGCCGGGTCGAGGACCGGGGCGCGCTCGGCGACGGCCCGGCGCCGGACGCTGCCGACCTGCGCCGCGCCGTCCGGTTGTCCCGCGCGGTCGGGCTGGTGGCGCTCGCGCTGGCCGCGGCGGTGGCGCGATGAGGGGTCTGCTGGTCGCCGGGACCACTTCGGACGCCGGGAAGAGCCTGGTCACCGCGGGCATCTGCCGGTGGCTCGCGCGCCGCGGGCTGCGGGTGGCGCCGTTCAAGGCGCAGAACATGTCGAACAACTCGATGGTCTGCGCCGACGGCGCGGAGATCGGGCGGGCGCAGTGGTTGCAGGCGGTCGCGGCCGGGGTGGAGCCGGAGGCCGCGATGAACCCGGTGCTGCTGAAACCGGGCAGCGACCGGCGCAGCCACGTCATCGCGCTCGGCAAGCCGTTCGGGACGCTGGAAGCAGGCGAGTTCGCCACCGGCCGCCGTGAGCTGGCACGCATCGCCTTCGACGCCTTCGACGAGCTGCGCACGCGGTTCGACGTCGTGGTGTGCGAGGGCGCGGGCAGCCCCGCCGAGATCAACCTGCGGCAGGGCGACTACGTGAACATGGGGCTGGCGCGGCGGTTCGGGCTGCCGGTCGTGGTGGTCGGCGACATCGACCGCGGTGGCGTGCTGGCCGCGATGTACGGGACGGTCGCGTTGCTGGAGCCCGCGGACCAGGCGCTGCTCGCCGGCTGGGTGGTGAACAAGTTCCGCGGCGACGAGTCGTTGCTGCGACCGGGCCTGGACCGGATCGCGGAGCTGACACACCGGCCGGTGCTGGGGGTGCTGCCCTGGCTCGACGGGGTGTGGATCGACTCGGAGGACGCGCTCGCCGTGGCGGGCTGGCGGCACGAGCAGCAGGCGACCGGTGGTTTGCGGGTAGCGGTGGTGCGGTTCCCGCGCGCGTCGAACGCGACCGATGTGGACGCGCTCGCCGCCGAGCCGGGCGTGACGGTCACGCTGACCGCGGACCCGGACACCGTGCGGGCCGCGGACCTGGTGGTGCTGCCCGGAACCCGCGCGACGGTGGGGGATCTGCGGTGGTTGCGGGAGCGCGGGCTGGAGCCGGCCCTGGCCGCGCGGGCGGCGGCGGGGCGGCCGGTGCTGGGCATTTGCGGCGGCTATCAGATGCTGGCGGAGACCATTGTGGACGATGTCGAGTCCGGTGCCGGGACGGTGCCGGGGCTGGGTCTGCTGCCGACGCGGGTGTCGTTCAGTGTGGAGAAGGTGCTCGGCAGGCCGGTCGCGCGGTGGCGCGGGCACGAGGTCGAGGCCTACGAGATCCACCACGGCAGCGCGACGCCGACCGGGGAGGCCGAACCGTTCCTGGACGGCTGGCGGCGCGGTGCGGTGTGGGGCACGACGTGGCACGGCACCCTGGACAACGACGGCTTCCGCCGGGCGTGGCTGGGCGAGGTGGCGGCGCAGGCCGGGGTGGCTTGGTCACCGGCGCCGGGGGCACCCGGTTTCGCCACCCTGCGGGAATCGATGCTGGACCGGCTCGCGGACGCCGTCGAGGAGCGCCTGGACACGGACGCCCTGCTGCGGCTGATCGAGCGTGGTGCGCCTGAGGGGTTGCCTGGTGTGGGGTGAGGGTGGGGCTCGCCTGCGGGTGCTGGCGCTGGGTTAGGCCGGGGTTGTGGGTTGGGCGGCTGCGGTTGACCGGGGCGCGGGCTGCCGGGCGGGCTGCCCGGCGCGGGGTGAGCGTGGTGCGCCGGAGGGGCTGCCTGGTGTGGGCTGAGTGTGGGGCTCGCCTCTGGGTGCTGGCGCTGGGTTAGGCCGGGGTTGTGCGTTGAGCGGCTGCGGTTGACCGGGGCGCGGCTGGACACGGATGCCCTGCTGCGGCTGATTGAGCGTGGTGCGCCGGAGGGGTTGCCCGGAGTGGGGTGAGCGTGGCGCTCGCCTGCGGGGCTGGCGCCGCGGTTGGGCTGGGCGGATGTGGTCGAGCGCTGGCTGCGGCTGACCGTGACACGGCCTGCCGGGCGGTGCCGTTGGCTGAGCGCGGGCCGGTTTCAGCTCAGACGAGCGTCACCCGCACGCCTTCGAGTTCGAAGGCCGACACCAGGCTCGGCTCGGCGGCTGAATCGGTGATCAGCAGGTCGATGTCGAGCGTCGGGCAGATGCGGGCGAATGCGTAGGCTCCCAGTTTCGAGCTGTCGGTCACCACCACGACCTTCTTCGCGCGGTGTGCCAGCAGCTTGTTGATCGCCGCCTCGGATTCGTGGTGCGCGTAGGCTCCCCGCAGCGGGTCGACGGCGTCCACGCCGATGAACGCCAGGTCGAGGCTGACCTCCTCCAGCACCATCCCCGCCAGGTGCCCGGTCAGCTCGAACGACTGCGGCCGCGCCACCCCGCCGGTGCTGACCAGCCGGATGCTCTGCCGCACGGTCAGCTCGTGCGCGATGTTCACCGCGTTCGTCACCACGGTCAGCGCCGGTGAACTGCCGCGGTCGTTGAAATCCGGACGGCTGGCGATCGCCCTGCTGACCTCGGTCGTGGTGGTGCCCCCGTTGAACCCGATCACCATTCCGCGATTCACCAGCCGGGCCGCGGCCTCGGCGATGCGGCGCTTTTCCACCGCGTGCCGGTCGGCGTGGTTGCGGCCGGGGAGGTTGTAGGCGACGTTGCCGGCCACGGCGCCGCCCCGGGCTCTGGTGAGCAATTGGCGGCCTGCCAAATGATCGAGGTCGCGCCGGATCGTGGCAGGGGAGACGTTCAGTTTCGCCGCCGCCTGGTCCACCTCGACCCGGCCCTGCTCGCCGATCATTTCGAGCAGCGTGTTCAGCCGCTCATGCCTGTCCACGCATCAGTAATACCGCCTCGCGCGCGCCTTGGAAACCCGATCACGGCAACAGCCCGCCGGAGGAAATCCGGCGGGCTGTCGGAATTTCACTCACAGACTCCGCAGGAAGGCAAGTGACGGCATGAAGAAATACTCGCCGCCCTTCATCGTGACCGCCTGCGGAATGGGATCGGTCGCCTCGGCCACGTTGTTGTGGCCCCATTCCGGCGCGTATTTCTGCGGTGCCCGCGCGCCCTGCCCGATGACCGGGTCGAGACCCGGCTGCGAACCGTCCGGCGGGAACGGAAACGCGGGGTTGTTCGCCCAGATCTGCTGCGTGAACTCGAACTGGTTGCCCAGGTTCGAGTTGAAGGCCATGAACAGCAGGCCGACGTCCTTCGCCGGGCGCAGGCGCGGCGGCAGGTCCGCGTTCGGGTCGTCGTGGCGGCGGCCGTAGGTCTGGCCGCGCCGGGCCATCAGGTGTTTGCGCTCCTCCTCCGGCGCCTCCGCCCCGCCCGAACCCCGCGGGTTGGTCTTGCGGATGTGCGCGTGGAACGGGCACTTCTGGCCCAGCTTGTCGCTGTCGTAGCTGAAGTCGTTGCCGACCGGGTGGTGCGAGCCGGGCGCGCTCTGCACGGTCAGCGGCGTGCCGTCCTCGAACCGGCCGATCAGCATCGCGCCTGCCCGCTCCCGGTCCTCGCCGCGCAGCCCGAGGTCGTGCGCGAGGTCGCGCTCGGCCTCCTTGAACAGCCGGACGTTCTGCTCCAGCTTGCGGAACACGAAGTAGCTTCCGAAGTGGACGGTCGGGTCCGGCGCGGCCGGGTCGGGCACGAGGACCTGCTCCAGCGGCGCCGACGGGTCCCAGTCGTTGACGCCGTCGGTGGTGTCCCGCTCCGCGTCGACGTCCTCGGTGAGGAACAGCGGCTGGCTGCGCCCGTCGACGTAACCGAAGTGCTCGATCCCGTCGCCGTTGGCGTTGGCGAGCCCGAGCCCGGACTCCTCGCCCACCACCGTGACCGACGCCGGGCGCAGCGCCTCGACCTGGCGGCGCAGGGTGCGGACCGGACCGGCGGTCGCGTCGCCGAGGAGGAGCACGGCGTCGATCGTCTGCTGGTAGTGGCCCTCCCACTCGGTGACGGCCGGGTCGGCGAGCTTCTCGACCGCCGCCTTCGCGCCCGCGGTGAACGACGGGTCGGCAGGCGCGGTGACGCCGAGCGTCGCGTAGCCGTGCGCGGTCAGGCCGACGCCCAGGTAGGGCGTGCCGACCGCCTTCGTGAGCTTGTGCGCCTCGACCTCCTTCAGGTGGGTCCGCGCGGACTTCATCAGCCCGGACAGGCCGTTCAGGAAGGTGCGGGCCTCGGCGGCGTCGCCGAAGCCGAGGAACAGCACGGTGAGGCGGTCCCGGACGTGCGCCTTCAGGATGTTCGGCTGCAGCTCGTCGAGCATGGTGGCCGCTTCGCCGGTGGCGGACTTCCAGGACAGCGTGGTGGACAGGTCGACAGGCATGTGCGCCCCCCTCTTGGCTTTACCCCAGTGACGGTGGCGGCGCCGCGAGGCCCCTGTCGTGTGCGGCGCCGTCACCTGCCCCTAAGTCGCGCTGAGTGGCTGCCAAGTACGAAATGGGCGGGTTTTCACCCGATCGGCTCAGGGGGCGAACGGACCGGTGGCGCTATAGCCGGAGGGCTATCGTGCCTGAGATCAGTATTGACATGCGGTCATGCTCGGGAAGGTACGGCGTGCGATGGACCTGAACTCGCTCAGGCAGTTCCTCGTGGTGGCGCGACTGGAACACCTCAGCCACGCGGCCGACGAGCTGCGCGTCGCCCAGCCGTCACTGAGCCGCACCATCGCCCGCCTGGAGAGCGAGCTGCGCACGCCCCTGTTCGATCGGGCCGGGCGGCTCCGGCTGAACGACACCGGAAGGCTCTTTCGCGACTACGTCGAACGCGCGCTCGGCGAGCTCGAAGCAGGGCGCCGGGCCGTCGCCGAGGCCACCAGCGGGAGCTTCGGCACCGCGCGACTGGCCTCGGAAACCTTCCTCACCTTCATCGGGCCGCTCACGGCCTTCAAGCGGGCTCATCCCGGCGTGGAAGTCGAACTCCGCCAGACGCCCGCCGCGGAGATGGCCCGCCGCCTCCTGGCTCACGACGTCGACCTCTGCGCCGCCTCCCAGCCGATCTCCACCGAAGGGCTGGAGGCCGTCCCGCTGCTGGACGAGGTCATCTGGCTGGCCACTCCGCTCGATCACCCGCTGGCGGGCCGGACCTCGGTGACCATCGAACAACTCGCCGGCGAACCCTTCATCGCCGCTGGCAAGGGTCACTGGCATCGCCGGCTGCTCGATCGGCTCTTCGCGGCCCGCGACCTCACCCCGAAGATCGTCTGCGAGGGCGACGAGCTGGGCGCCATCGCGGAACTCATCAAGGCGGGCCTCGGCGTCGGCCTCGTCCCCGACCTCGCCAAACGCTCGTTCCCCAGCGACTCGGCCGCCTGGATCGCCGTCGACGCCCCGGACTGCCGCCGCACGCTCACCCTGTACTGGGGCGCCGGCAACCACCTCTCGCCCGCCGCCCGCGGGTTGCGCGACACGATCATCGGCTGGAACTGGATGTCCGGCGGGCCGCATACCCCGGCGGCTATAACGCCATAGCGATATTGGTCTTAGTCAAGATGTCCTCGGCGTCATAACTTTCTCGGTGTTCGGTCGAAATCCGGAGACGAGGAAGAAACCATGTACTCGAGGAAACCGTTGCGGAAGAGCTTCGTCGTGGTGGTCGCGGGGGCGCTGCTGGCCGGCGGCGCGCTCAGCGCCTACGGGGCGGAGACCAGCACGGCGAGCCGGCCGGCCCCTACCGAAATCCTGGAACTCGCGGTCGAGAACGACCAGTACGCGGCCCCCGACCTGCCGCCGGCCGGCGCCAGTGTAGGTGATCTCTACGTGTATTCCGGCTGGCTGCTCAAGGACGGCCGCAGGGTGGGGCAAGGCGGGGGTTCGTGCCAGATCGTCCACCTCGACGGCGCCAAGATCACCACGCAGTGCGTGCTCACGGCGAGGCTCGAGCAGGGATCGCTGACCGCGCAATCGCTCTGGGTCACCGGCGAGAGCCCGCTCGACATGGCCATCACCGGCGGCACCGGCGCCTACCGCGATGCGCAGGGCACCGTCCGGGTGTGGGACATCGCGACGCCGAACGAGCGGATGCGAGCCGAAATCATCCATTCCGCAACGCGATGACCACAGGGATCGGGTTCATCTCGGTCCCCGGTGAACCTGCGCGCCTGGCTCCCCGGACGACCTCGCCTGACCGGGCCGGCCTGACGTTCCGGCCGGCCACGTCGTCGGAAGATCAGCACACTCGCGATGCACGACAGGAGTTTTCGGAAAATGACCAGAATCGGCATCATCCTCGGCAGCACCCGCCCCAACCGCAACGGCGCGCAGATCGCCCAGTGGGTCCTCGACACGGCCTCACAGCGCGACGACGCCGAATTCGAACTGATCGATCTGCGCGACCACCCGCTGCCGCACCTGGACGAGCCGATGCCGCCGATGTTCGGCCCGTCGGTCCACGCCCACACCCGCGCTTGGGCCGAGCGGATCGCTCCGTTCGACGGCTTCGTGGTGGTGACCCCGGAGTACAACGGCGGGATGCCCGGAGTGCTGAAGAACGCACTCGACCACGCTTTCGCCGAATGGACCGACAAGGCGGTCGGCTTCGTCTCCTACGGCGCCAACGGCGGCGCCCGCGCCGTGGTGCAGCTGCGGACGGTCTGCAGCACGCTCGGCATGGCCGACGTCGGCTACCAGGTCGCGATCTCGGTGCTCACCGACTTCGAGAACCACACCACCTTCACGCCACGCGACCACCACGTCGCCACCCTGGGCAAAACCCTGGATCAGCTCATCGCCTGGAGCACCGCCATGGCGCCCCTGCGGGCCACCGCCGAAACCGTTTCCGCCCAGTCTTGAGGGGACGAATCATGACTACGGTCAACGGGTTCCGGGCCCAGCGCGATGAAGCCGAGATTCGCGAGCAGATCGGCAAGGTGGCCGAAGCGTTGCGGGCCAAGGACATGGAGGCCCTGCGGCAGCTGTACACGGAAGACGTCGTGTCCTTCGACATCGAGCCGCCGCTCCAGCACGTCGGAATCGCGGCGAAACTCGAGAACTGGGCGCGGGTGTTCCGGTTCTTTGAGACCGTGACCTACGAGATTCGCGACCTGACCTTCACCGTGGGTGACGAGGTGGCGTACGGGTATGCCTTCGCGCGCCTGCACGGCACGCTGCCGAGCGGGGTGACGGCGAACGGGATGTGGGTCCGGGTCACCTACGGCATGCGAAAGGTCGACGGCGCCTGGTTGATCGCCCACGACCAGGTCTCTGTGCCGCTGGACGTCTCCAGCGGCAAGGGCGTGGTCGACCTCGAACCCTGACGGTGCGCGTTGGGCTCGGGGCGGGCCGTCGCGGCTTCGTTGCCGCGGCGGCCCGCCCCGGGGCACTAGGCGATCGGCCGGTCCGTCGGCGCGATCGGCGCCGGCAGGACGTTCCGGCCGGTCAGGTAGGCGTCCACGCCGGCCGCGGCGGAGCGGCCCTCGGCGATCGCCCACACGATCAGCGACTGCCCGCGGCCCATGTCACCGGCCACGAACACGTTCTCCACGCTGGTGCGGAAATCCGCGTCCCGCGCGACGTTGCCGCGCGCGTCCAGCTCCACGCCGAGCTGCTCGATCAGGCCTTCGCGCTGCGGGCCGACGAAGCCCATCGCCAGCAGCACCAGCTGCGCGGGCAGCTCCCGCTCGGTGCCCTCGACCTCGACGAACTTCCCGCCCTTGTTGTGGACCTCGACCAGCCGCAGCGCCCGCAGGTTCCCGTCCTCGTCGGCGAGGAACTCCTGCGTGCTCACCGAGTACAGCCGCTCGCCGCCCTCCTCGTGCGCCGAGGACACCCGGAAGATCATCGGGTACATCGGCCACGGGTGCGCCTCCGACCGGGTCTCCGGCGGTCGCGGCATGATCTCCAGCTGGGTCACCGAAAGCGCGCCCTGCCGGTGCGACGTGCCGACGCAGTCCGCGCCGGTGTCACCGCCGCCGATCACCACGACGTGCTTGCCCTCGGCCGAAATCGGCGACGACTCCAGCTCACCCGACGCCACCCGGTTCGCCAGCGGCAGGAACTCCATCGCCTGGTGGATGCCCGGGATCTCGCGGCCCTTGACCGGCAGGTCGCGCCACGCGGTCGCGCCACCGGCCAGCACCACCGCGTCGTAGGACGACCGCAGCTCCTCCGCCGTGATGTCGACCCCGACGTTCACACCGGTCCGGAACTCGGTGCCCTCGGCCCGCATCTGGTCCAGCCGCCGGTCCAGCCGGCGCTTCTCCATCTTGAACTCGGGGATGCCGTACCGCAGCAGCCCGCCGATCGCGTCGGCCCGCTCGAACACGACCACGTCGTGCCCGGCGCGGGTCAGCTGCTGCGCCGCCGCCAGGCCGGACGGACCGGACCCGACCACCGCGACCTTCTTGCCGGTGCGCGTCTTCGGGGGCTGCGGCGTGATCCAGCCTTCCTCCCACGCGCGGTCCACGATGGAGATCTCGACCCGCTTGATCGTCACCGGGTCGTCGTTGATCCCCAGCACGCACGCGGTCTCGCACGGCGCGGGGCACAGCGTCCCGGTGAACTCCGGGAAGTTGTTCGTGGCGTGCAGCCGCTCGATCGCGTCGCGCCAGTCGTCGCTCCAGACCAGCGTGTTCCACTCCGGGATCAGGTTGCCCAGCGGGCAGCCCTGGTGGCAGAACGGGATGCCGCAGTCCATGCAGCGGCCGGCCTGCTTCTCCAGCTTGTTCGACGCGAAGTCCTCGTACACCTCGCGCCAGTCGAGCAGCCGCAGCGGCACCGGCCGGGTCTTCGGCGTCTCGCGCGGCGTCGTCAGAAAACCCTTGGGGTCAGCCATGTGCGGCCTCCATGATGGCTTCGTTCACGTCCCGGCCGTCGCGCTCGGCTTCCGCCTGCGCGGCCAGGACCCGCTTGTAGTCCTTGGGCATGACCTTGGCGAACCGGGCGATCGTGGTCTCCCAGTCGGCCAGCAGCTCCCGCGCCACCGGCGACTCGGTCTCCACGAAGTGCGCCTCGACCGCGTCCCGCAGGAACTCGACGTCCTCGTCGTCCAGCGGGTCCACGTCGACCATCTCCGGGTTCACCCGCAGCGGCGACAGGTCCAGCACGTAGGCGATCCCGCCGGACATGCCGGCGGCGAAGTTGCGCCCGGTCGGCCCGAGCACCACCACGCGACCGCCGGTCATGTACTCGCAACCGTGGTCGCCGACGCCCTCCACGACGGCCAGCGCGCCCGAGTTGCGCACGCAGAACCGCTCGCCGACCTTGCCGCGCAGGAAGATCTGCCCGCCGGTCGCGCCGTAGCCGATCACGTTGCCCGCGATGATGTTCGCCGACGTGTCGAACTTCGCCTCCTTGGGCGGCCGCACGATGATGCGGCCACCGGAGAGGCCCTTGCCCACGTAGTCGTTGCCGTCGCCGAACAGCCGCAGCGTGATGCCCTTCGGGATGAACGCGCCGAACGACTGCCCGGCGGTGCCGGTGAAGGTCACGTCGATCGTGTCGTCCGGCAGGCCCTCGCCGCCCCAGCGCTTGGTCAGCTCCGACCCGAGCATGGTGCCGACGGTCCGGTTCACGTTGCGCACCGGCAGTTCCAGCCGCACCTTGTCCCCGGAGTTCAGCGCGCCCTCGGCGAGCTGGATCAGCGTGTTGTCCAGCGCCTTCTCCAGGCCGTGGTCCTGCTTGACCACCTGGTGCCGCGCGGCACGCGGCTCCAGTTCGGGCACGTGGAAGATCGGCGACAGGTCCAGCCCGCGCGCCTTCCAGTGGTCGACCGCGGGACGGGTGTCGAGCACCTCGGCGTGCCCGACGGCCTCCTCGATCGAGCGGAAGCCCAGCCGCGCCAGGTACTCGCGCACCTCCTGCGCGATGAACTCGAAGAAGTTCACCACGTACTCGGCCTTGCCGCTGAACTTCTCGCGCAGCTTCGGGTTCTGCGTCGCCACGCCGACCGGGCAGGTGTCCAGGTGGCAGACGCGCATCATGATGCAGCCGGACACCACCAGCGGCGCGGTCGCGAAGCCGAACTCCTCGGCGCCGAGCAGCGCGGCGATCACGACGTCGCGGCCGGTCTTGAGCTGGCCGTCGGTCTGCACCACGATCCGGTCGCGCAGCCGGTTCGCCAGCAAGGTCTGCTGCGTCTCGGCCAGGCCCAGCTCCCACGGGCCGCCCGCGTGCTTGATCGAGGACAGCGGCGAGGCGCCGGTGCCGCCGTCGTGACCGGAGATCAGCACGACGTCCGCGTGCGCCTTCGACACACCGGCCGCGACCGTGCCGACGCCGACCTCGGACACCAGCTTCACGTGGATGCGGGCGGCCGGGTTGGCGTTCTTCAGGTCGTGGATCAGCTGCGCCAGGTCCTCGATCGAGTAGATGTCGTGGTGCGGCGGCGGGGAAATCAGGCCGACACCCGGCGTGGAGTGCCGCGTCTTCGCGATCCACGGGTACACCTTCGCGCCGGGCAGCTGACCGCCCTCGCCGGGCTTCGCGCCCTGCGCCATCTTGATCTGGATGTCGTCGGCGTTGACCAGGTACTCGCTGGTGACGCCGAACCGGCCGCTCGCGACCTGCTTCACGGCGCTGCGCCGCTCCGGGTCGTACAGCCGCTCCGGGTCCTCGCCGCCCTCACCGGTGTTGGACTTGCCGCCCAGCCGGTTCATCGCGATCGCCAGCGTCTCGTGCATCTCCTGGGAGATCGAGCCGTAGGAGATGGCGCCGGTGGCGAACCGCTTGACGATCTCGGAGACCGGCTCGACCTCCTCGATCGGCACCGGCGGGCGCACGCCCTCCTTCAGCTCGAACAGGCCGCGCAGGGTGAACAGCTTCTTCGACTGCTCGTCGACGGCGTTCGTGTACTCCTTGAACACCTCGTAGCGGCCGGTGCGCGTGGAGTGCTGCAGCTTGAAGACCGTGTGCGGGTTGAACAGGTGCGGCTCGCCCTCGCGCCGCCACTGGTAGTCCGAGCCGATCTCCAGCTCGCGGTGGTTCGGGCGGAACCCGTCGCGCGGGAACGCGCGGGCGTGCCGCTGCCGGACCTCCTCGTGCAGCACGTCGAAGCCGACGCCGCCCAGCCGCGAGGTGGTGCCGGTGAAGCAGGTGTCGATGACCTCCTGCGACAGGCCGAGCGCCTCGAAGATCTGCGCGCCGGTGTAGGAGGCCACAGTGGACACTCCCATCTTCGACATGGTCTTGCGTACGCCCTTGCCCAGCGCCTTGATCAGGTTGCGGGTCGCCTGCTGCGCGGTGACGCCCGGGATCTTGCCGTCGCGGGCCAGCTCCTCGACCGTGGCCATCGCCAGGTACGGGTTGACCGCGGCGGCGCCGTAACCCAGCAGCAGCGCGATGTGGTGCACCTCGCGGGCGTCGGCGGTCTCGGCGATGATGCCGACCTGCGTGCGGGTCTTCTGCCGCACCAGGTGGTGGTGCACCGCGCCGGTGAGCAGCAGCGACGGGATCGCCGCGTGGTCGGCGTCGACCCCGCGGTCGGACAGCACGATCAGCCGCGCGCCCTCGGAGATCGCGTTGGACACCTCGGTGCGGATCTCCTCCAGGCGCGCCAGCAGCGCGTCGCCGCCGCCGTGCACGTCGTAGAGGCCGTGGATGGTGACCGCGGTGAACTCCGGCAGGTCGCCGTCGTCGTTGATGTGCACCAGCTTGGCCAGCTCGTCGTTGTCCAGCACCGGGAACGGCAGGACGACGCGGCGGCACGACTCGCCGGTGGCCTCCAGCAGGTTCGGCTGCGCGCCGAGCTGGGTGCCAAGCGACGTCACCAGCTCCTCGCGGATGGCGTCCAACGGCGGGTTGGTGACCTGGGCGAACAGCTGGATGAAGTAGTCGAAGATCGGCCGCGGGCCGGACGACAGCGGCGCGAGCGGCGAGTCGTTGCCCATCGAGCCGATCGGCTCCGCGCCACTGCGCGCCATCGGCGACAGCAGGGTGTCGAGCTCTTCTTCGGTGTAGCCGAAGGCCTGCTGGCGGCGCACCAGCGAGGCGTGCGTGGGCACCTCGCGCTCGCGCTCGGGCAGTTCCTCCAGGCGCACCAGGCCCTGGTCGACCCAGTCGCCGTAGGGGTGCTCGGCGGCCAGCTGCCCCTTGATCTCCTCGTCGTCGATGATGCGGCCCTCGGCCGTGTCGACGAGGAACATGCGGCCCGGCTCCAGCCGGCCCTTCTTCACAATCGTCGACTGGTCCAGCTCCAGCACGCCGACCTCGCTGGCGAGCACGACCAGGCCGTCCTCGGTGACCCAGTACCGCGCCGGGCGCAGGCCGTTGCGGTCCAGCACCGCGCCGATCTGGGTGCCGTCGGTGAACGACACGAGCGCCGGGCCGTCCCACGGCTCCATCAGCGTGGAGTGGAACTCGTAGAAGGCGCGGCGCGCCTCGTCCATCTCCTCGTGGTTCTCCCACGCCTCCGGGATCATCATGAGGACGGCGTGCGGCAGGCTGCGACCCCCTAGGTGCAGCAGTTCGAGGACCTCGTCGAAGCTCGCCGAGTCGCTCGCGCCGCGGGTGATGATCGGGTAGATCCGCTTGAGGTCACCCGGGATCAGGTCGGTGGACAGCATCGACTCGCGCGCGTCCATCCAGTTCCGGTTGCCGCGCAGCGTGTTGATCTCACCGTTGTGCGCCACGTACCGGTACGGGTGGGCCAGCGGCCACGACGGGAACGTGTTGGTCGAGAAGCGGGAGTGCACCAGCCCGATCGCGCTCGTCACGCGCTCGTCGGTCAGGTCCGGGAAGAACCGCGGCACCTGCGGCTCGGTGAGCATTCCCTTGTAGACGATGGTGCGGGCGGACAGGCTCGGGAAGTACACGTCCTCGTCGGCCAGCAGGTGCTCGGCGCGCTTGCGCACGCAGAACGCCGCGCGTTCCAGGTCCAGCCCGGTGCGCAGCCCTTCGCGCGAGGCCAGGAACAGCTGCGCGAAGTGCGGCATGGTCGAGGCCGCCGTCGGCCCGACGTGCTCGGTGTCCACCGGGACCTCGCGCCAGCCCAGGACACGCAGGCCCTCCTCGGCGACGAGGCCCTCGATCGCGCTCATGGCGCGGCCGCGGGCGGTCTCGTCGACCGGCAGGAACGCGGTGCCCACGGCGTAGTGACCCGCCTCGGGCAGCTCGAAGTCGACGACCTCGCGGAAGAACGCGTCCGGGACCTGGATCAGGATGCCCGCGCCGTCGCCGGTCTCCGGTTCCGCTCCTCTGGCGCCACGGTGTTCGAGGTTGCGCAGGGCCGTCAGGGCCTTGGTCACGATGTCGTGGCTGCGTCGGCCGGACATATCGGCGACGAACGCGACACCGCAGGCATCGTGCTCGTATTGCGCGTCGTACAAGCCTTCCGGCTTGCGAACACTGTGGCGGGTCACGGCTGGCCGTCTCCTCACACGTGGGCGCGGCACGGGCTGTTGTTAACGCAACAGCCCTCCTGCGCGATGGTCAGTCGAGAGCAGAAGTCCGAGTCGCCTGAACGAGGGCAGGACTCGGCACACCGGCCACACGTCGTTGGGTGGCCGCCGGTCGGCACGTCTTCGGGCCGCTGGCGCGCATCAGCGAGATCCCCGGGTCGTGGTGGGCGGGTTCCCGCGGCGCGCCAGTTACCCCCGGGTTCGCCGGGTCTTATGACAGTAGTGTGAACTCGCCGTTATCGACATACGTCGAGCGGACCTCGTGGCATATGCCATACGGACGTTGACGCGACAGCCTCCGGTGTGGAAGTACCGTTGCACCAGCGTTGACCAGCGCAAAGGTGTGCCGGTGGGGTGCCGTGATCGATTCACCGGTTCGAGTGAGTGTCCGATTAAGTAATCAAGGTGTTACGGACGCGGAGCGCCTTCCGGCCGGGATACTCGGGGTGTGGACGGCCTGGCGATGCGTTTCCTCGGGCACTCGACGGTCCGGCTGGAGATCGCCGGCCGGGTCGTGCTGACCGATCCGGTGCTGACGCGCACGGTGGGCGGGCTGGTGCGGGTCGCGCCACCGCTGGATCCCGCTGCCTACGCCGATGTCGACCTGGTGCTGATTTCCCACCTGCACGGCGACCACCTGCACGTGCCGTCGCTGCGGCTGCTGGGGCGGGACGTGCGGATCGTGGTGCCGCGCGGGGCCGGCGGGTGGTTGCGGCGGCGGGGGTTTCCGGCGGTGGCGGAACTGGACATCGGGGAGCGGCTGGAGCTCGGCGACCTCCGGGTGACCGCGGTGCCTGCGGACCACTCCGGGCACCGCTGGGGGCCGCGCTTCACGCACGGTCCGCAGGCGCCCGCGAGCGGTCACGTCGTGGAGGGGCCGGGGGCGCGGGTGTACGTCGCCGGGGACACGGACCTGTACCCGGGGATGGCCGAACTCGGCCCGGTGGACGTGGCGCTGCTGCCGGTGTGGGGGTGGGGGCCGAATCTGGGGCCGGGGCACCTGGACCCGGCGCGGGCCGCGGAGGCGGTCTCACTGGTGCGGCCGCGCGTGGCGGTGCCCGTGCACTGGGGCACGCTGGCCGTCCCCGGCCTGGCGCGAACCCGCCGCATGCGGCGGTTGCTGGTCTCACCGCCACGGACCTTCGCGGCACAGGTGGCGGATCGCGGCCTGCCGACCACGGTGGCCCTCACGGAGCCCGGCGAGCCGGTGCGGCTGCACAGGTCGCCCCGATGAGGCCACCCGGAGAGCCCACAACCGCGGGCTTCGCCAGTCCCGTGCTCGTCGGTGTGAGATCGGCGATCGTCGGCGCGGCGGTCACCGGGCCGGGGCGGGTGCGTGATGGGGTGGCTGGGTGAACTGGACCGACCTCTCCAGCGTCGGCTATCCGACCCTCTTCCTGGGCGTCCTCGTCGGCTCGATCGTGCCGATCGTCCCGACCGGGGCCGTCGTCGGTGCGGCGGCCGCGATCGCCATGACCACCGGGCACCTGTCGTTGCCCTTGGTGCTGCTGCTGGCCGCCGCGGGGGCGATGGTGGGTGACGTCGTGACCTTCGCGGTCGCGCGCCTGGGCAGCGACGCGGCGGTCCGCTGGCTGGCGCGCGGGCAGAAGCCGGAACGCCTCGTCGCGGCGCGGCGGCGGTTCGCGCGGCAGGGGTGGCAGCTCGTGGTCGTCGGGCGGTTGCTGCCTGCCGGGCGCATCCCCGTGCTGCTCGCCGCGGGCGCGATCGCCTACCCGTGGCGGAGGCTGTTGCCCGCCACGGCCGTGGCGTGCGTGCTGTGGGCGGTCGCGTACGCGTTGCTCGGCGTGCTCAGCGGCGGCCTCTTCGACTCGCCGCTCGTCGCGACGTTGCTAGCCGCCGTGCTGGTGTTGCTGGTGACCGGGGTGATCAACCTGGTGGCGAAGCGCCGCAGGGAAAGGGTGGGGAACCGGGGATGACAACGGCGGAGAGGGGCCGGCTGTTCCGGCGTGGACGGTCGCTCGCGCGGTTCGCCCTGGTGTGGCTGACCACGTCGCTCGCGCTCGTCGGCATGGACGACCTGCTCGACGGCTTCGCGATGCCGGAGGAGTGGCAGCCGCTGGTGTGCGGCCTGCTGCTGAGCCTGCTGACCGCCGTGGTGTGGCCGCAGGTGCTGCGGGTCGCGTTGCCGCTGGCGCTGTTCACGCTGGGCATCGGCAGCTTCCTCGTGCTCGGCGCGGGCGCGGTGGCGGCGTTCGCGGTCGTGCCGGGGGTCGAGGTCAACGGGCTGCGCACCGGGTTCCTCGTCGTGGTCGGGGTGTCCGCGGTCAGCGGCGTGGTGTCGAGCGTGCTGGCCATCGACGAGGACGAGGTGTTCTTCCGCCGCGCCCGCCGCCGGTCGCGCCGCTGCCCGGACCCCGGACCGGACCTTCCGCCCGGGCTGATCTTCCTGCAGGTCGACGGCCTCGGGTACGACGTCGTGCGCCGCGCGGTGCGGGACGGCGACATGCCGACCCTGGCGCGCTGGCTCGCCGAGGACAGCCACGCGCTGGTGCGCTGGCAGACCGACTGGAGCTCGCAGACCGGCGCGAGCGTGTGCGGCATCCTGCACGGCTCCAACCACGACATCCTCGGGTTCCGCTGGTACGAAAAGGACCGCGACCACGTGATGGCGTGCGCCCACCCGCGCGACGCGGCCGAGATCGAGCGGCGGCACTCGAACGGCCGCGGCCTGCTCGCCGTCGACGGCGCCAGCCACGGCAACCTCTTCACCGGCGACGCGCCGCACGTCAGCCTCACCATGAGCGCCGTGTCCGTGCTGCTGCCCAGAGGCCTGCGCCGACGCCGCGCGGACCGGGTCGGCGCAGGTTACTACGCCTACTTCGCCAACCCGGTGAACGCGTTGCGCACCTTGGGTTCCGCACTGGTCGACATCGTCCGCGAGGTCTCGGCGTCGGCGCGGCAGCGGCGGGCGGGCGTCGTGCCGCGGGTGCCGCGCGGCGGGATCTACCCGATCGCCCGGACCGGCACCACGGTCATCTCCCGGGACGTCGTGGTGTCCGCGGTGCTGGAGGACATGCTCAACGGCCGCCCGGTGGTCTACGCGGACTTCCTCGGCTACGACGAGGTCGCCCACCACTCCGGCATCGAACGGTTCGACACGCTCGCCGTGCTGCGGGCGATCGACCAGCAGATCGGGCGGCTGCACCGGGCGTCCCGGCTCGGACCGCGGCCGTACCACCTGGTGGTGCTGTCCGACCACGGGCAGACGCAGGGGTGGGCGTTCGCGCACCGGTTCGGCGAGTCGCTGGAGGAGCTCGTCGGGCGGCTGTGCGGCGGACCGGCCCCGGAAGCGGTTTCCGGGGGCCCGGTCGCCACGCGACTGCGGGAGCGGGTGACCGGGGCGCGGCGCATCGAGCACCGGCCACGGGAGGACGAGCGGCACGAGGTGACGCGCGTGGCGCCCGGCGTGGTCGTGGTGGTGTCCGGGCACGTCGGGATGGTGTCGTTCACCGAGCACGAAGGCAGGGTCTCGCTGGAGACGATCGAGCGCGAGTACCCGGACCTGCTGCCCGCGCTGGTCGACCACCCGGGGATCGGGTTCATGCTGGTGCGCAGCGACGTCCACGGCCCGGTCGTGCTCGGCCGCGACGGGGTCCACCGGCTGGCGTCCGGCGAGGTGCTCGGGGAGGACCCGCTGGCGCTGTACGGGGAACACGCCCCGGACCTGATCCGGCGCGTGGACACCTTCCCGCACTGCGCCGACATCATGATCAACAGCCGGTGGGACCCGGAGACCGGGGAGGCCTCACCGTTCGAGATCCACGTCGGCTCACACGGCGGGCTCGGTGGGGAGCAGGAGCGCGGGTTCCTCATCCACCCCAAGGAGTTCGAGCCGCCGGGCGAGCTGGTGGGCGCCGAGTCGCTGCACCGGTTGTTCCGGGTGTGGCTGACCAAGCTGGGGCACCCGGAGCCTGGGGTGTAGCCGCTACGCGGGTTTCTACGGCGCCGGCTTCGCTTCGCTACGCCCGGATGAAAGAAGCCCCTTCCGAACCCGATCTTGAATTGTTCGGTTGCCGAGACACCGCGTCAAGGCGGGAAAGCGTGCCTTGACCCGGTG
>NZ_JBEXTZ010000135.1:0-18049 GCF_040614195.1 Amycolatopsis sp. NPDC006125 | reverse complement strand
GCGCCGCCGGGAGCGCGCGGCCGGGCGGCGCCGGTTGCACCGCATGCCGCTCCAGGTCGCGCGAACACGGCGGGCCAGCGGCGGGCGCCGGTGGCCGGCGGGACCTGCCTCACGGCGCAGCCCCTGCCAGGGCCACACCAACCTCAGGCCACCCCAGGACGATCAGCAGGCAGCTCCGCGCCCAGGAGCGCCAGCGGCTCCCCCGCCGCCGCGGTCACCACCACCGCCCGGTCGGGCCGCCGCACGAACCAGCCCGCCTCCACGCCGCGCGCGAACAGCGCCGCGGGGAGTGCACCGCCCAGGTGGTCCCGGCGCTCGGTCCAGTCGAGGCACGCCCGCAGCAACGGGCGGCGCCCGGCGGGGATCGTCACCCCCAGCTCGCCGAGCACCGAACGACCGCGCCCGGTCAGCGCGAGGCCGTCCCCGTCGGAGACCAGTCCCGTCCGGATCATGCCGTCACGCAGGGCGACGCCCACCGTGCCGGCCAGGTGGTCGTAGCAGGTGCGCGCGAACGCCAGCCGCCGCGCGCGCAGCGACTCGCGCAGCCCCGAGGCGGACCGCTGCCCGGCGTGCTGCGCCAGGTGCTCGATCAGCTCGGCCACCCGCGGGTCGGCGATCCGCACGTAGGCGTGCCGCCCCTGCTTCACCCCCGCCACGAACCCCGCCTCCTTCAGGCGGCTGACATGCTCACTCGCCGTCGACGGCGCGATCCCCGCCGTGCGGGCCAGCTCCCCGACGGTCCACGCCCGCCCGTCGAGCAGGGCGAGGCACATCGCCGCCCGGCTCGGGTCGGCGAGCACCGCGGCCACCTCGGCCAGCGCGATCGTCTCCACACCGGCCACGGTAGTAGCCGCACACGTCGGCCGCGGCCGAAACGTCAGCCCAGTGCGCCGAGGAAGGCCGAGGACACGGTGACGGCCGGCTTGGAGGAGTCCGACCCGAGCAGCAGCACCGCGAACGCCACGTCGTCGCGGTACCCGGCGAACCACCCGTTCGCCTGGCTGCCGTCGCCGAACTGCGCCGTGCCGGTCTTGCCGTACACGACGCCGTTGCCGCGCAGCCCGGTCGCGGTGCCGCCGGTGACGACCTCGCGCATCATCGTCCGCAGCGCCGCGATCACGTCCCGGGACGGCGCCCGGTAGCCGGTGTTCACCGACGTCTCCAGCTCCTGCCACAGCCGCGGCGTCACCTCGTCGCCGCGCGCGACGGTGGCCGCCATCAGGGCCAGGCCGAACGGGCTCGCCTGCACGGTGCCCTGCCCGATCGCGGACTCCACCTGCTCGGCGCCGCTGGAGGTGGCGACCACCTTGCCCGCCTCGGTGGTGATGCCCGGGATGGTGAAGTCGGCGTTGAGGCCGAACCCGCTCGCCGCGTCGGCCAGCGCGTCCGGCGGCAGCGTCGACGCGAGCTGCGCGAACGTGGTGTTGCACGAGTGCGCGAACGCCGAGTGCAGCGGCAGCGGCGGGAAGGAGAACTGGTCGTCGTTGGGGATCGTGCGCTGCCCGATGCGCGCGGTGGCCGGGCAGTCCGCGATCGTGTCCGCGGTGGCCGCGCCCGACTCCAGCAACGCCGCCGCGGTGGCGATCTTGAACGTCGACCCCGGCGCGTACAGGCCGTTCAGCGCCTTCGGCTCGGCCCCGGCCGCCGCGTTCTGGGCCACCGCGAGCAGGTCGCCGGTCGACGGCTGGATCGCCACCAGCATCGCCGGGTACGCCGCCGAGTCGACCGCCCGCTGCGCCGCCGCCTGGGTGGGCAGGCTCAGGGTCGTGGTCAGCGGCGCCACCTCGACGTCGCCCTGGCCGAACAGCGTTTCCTGCACCGCGCCGTCGACATCCGTGCTGACCACCGACCAGCCGCCCTGCGACCGCGCGGACACCGTCCGCTGCAACGCGGGCGCCAGCAGCGGCGCCACACCCGGCTCCGCCACCTGCGTGCCCGCCGCCTGCCAGGTCAGGACGGGCCTGCCGTTGCGGTCGACCACGGCGTTCTTGCCCGCGCGCGTGCGCACCGCGAGCTGCTGCCCGGCGCGCAGCTTCGGGTGCACCACCGCGGGGCTCCAGTGCACGAGCCAGCGGCCGTCGGCGGCCACCAGGTCGAGGCTGTTGTCGTAGGACCACACCTGCCCGGCCGCGATCGTCCAGCTCACCTGGAACGTCGCGGTGGCCCGGGTGGCGGCGGGCGTGACCTGGCCCAGCCGCGCCGAAACGGACACCGGGGCCAGGCCGCGGCGAGCGTCGGCGATCAGCACGCTCGCCGCGCGCGGGTCGTCGGTCAGCGCCGCCGCCGCGTCGGCGTCGCCCTCGGCGAAGGCGAGCAGGAATCGCGAAGCCACCGTGCCCGAGTCCTCGGCGCCCGAGCCGCTGGCCTGGGGTTTGTCCGGCGAGGACCCGCCCCACACGACGACAACGGCCGCCACGACGATCGCGACGACCGCTGCCGCGCCACCCGCCAGCACCCACCTGCGCCAAGTCACCGGCGAAACCCCCTGTTGGTGTTTCCCCGTCTGTCGGTGATCAGGAGGCCTTCGTTACCGCCACAGTGATCTTGTCGCCGTCGCCGACCGCGCCCGCGAAACCGCCGTCCACGTGCCCGTAGGACACCGAGTTCGCCAGGGTTTCGCCCGCCACGAACTCCTCGTGCACCTTGGCCGCGGCGACCACGTCCTCCGGCGCGTCCACGGTCAGCGCGATCCGGTCGGCCACGTCGAGCCCGGCGTCGCGGCGCGCCTGCTGCACGACGCGGACCAGGTCGCGCGCCACGCCCTCGGCGGCCAGCTCCGGGGTCACCGCGGTGTCCAGCTGCACCAGGCCGGAGCCGCCGGGCAGCTCCGCGGTGGCGCCCTCGTCCTTGGCGACCAGGCGCCGCTCGTACTCGCCCTCGGCCAGTTCGATGCCGGCGGCCACCACGGCGCCGGACGGCGAGGTGGTCCAGTCGCCCGCCTTGACGGCCTTGATCACCTTCTGCACGTCCCGGCCCAGGCGCGGCCCGGCGGCGCGGGCGTTGACCGCGACCTCGAACCGGCCGTGCGCGGCGACGTCCGTGCTCAGCTCGACCGACTTGACGTTGACCTCGTCGGCGATGATGTCGGTGAAGTCCGCCAGCGCCTCCGCGTCATCGGCGGCGATGAGCATCTTCGCCAGCGGCAGCCGCACGCGCAGCTTGTTCGCCTTGCGCAGCGACAGCGCCGACGAGCACACCTGCCGGACCCGGTCCATCGCCGTCACCAGCGCGGCGTCGGCGGGCAGCTCGTCGACCAGCGGCCAGTCCTGCAGGTGCACCGACCGGCCGCCGGTGAGCCCGCGCCACACCACCTCGGTGGTCAGCGGCAGCAGCGGCGCCATCGTCCGCGACACGACCTCCAGCACGGTGTGCAGGGTGTCGATCGCGTCCTTGTCACCGGCCCAGAACCGCTCGCGCGACCGGCGCACGTACCAGTTCGTCAGCACTTCCAGGAAGTCGCGCGTGGTGGCGCAGGCGCCCGCGACGTCGCAGGTGTCCAAAGCGGACTGCACGTCGGTGACCAGCTCGCCGGTCTTGGCCAGGATGTAGCGGTCCAGCACGTGCGTGGAGTCGGTGCGCCACTGACCCTCCACGCCCTCGGCATTGGCGTAGAGCGCGAGGAAGTAGTAGGAGTTCCACAGCGGCAGCACGGCCTGGCGCACCGCGTCGCGGATGCCCTTCTCGGTGACGATCAGGTTGCCGCCGCGCAGGATCGGGCTGGCCATCAGGTACCAGCGCATCGCGTCGGAGCCGTCCCGGTCGAACACCTCGTTGACGTCCGGGTAGTTGCGCAGCGACTTCGACATCTTCTGCCCGTCGGAGCCCAGCACGATGCCGTGCGACACGCAGGCGCGGAACGCCGGGCGGTCGAACAGCGCCGTCGCGAGCACGTGCAGCACGTAGAACCAGCCGCGCGTCTGCCCGATGTACTCGACGATGAAGTCGCTCGGGTAGTGGTGCTCGAACCACTCGGCGTTTTCGAACGGGTAGTGCACCTGGGCGTAGGGCATCGAACCCGAGTCGAACCAGACGTCGAGCACGTCCGGGACGCGGCGCATCGTCGAACGCCCGGTCGGGTCGTCGGGGTTGGGCCGGGTCAGCTCGTCGATGTAGGGCCGGTGCAGGTTGTCCAGCCGCACGCCGAAGTCGCGCTCCAGCTCGTCCAGCGAGCCGTACACGTCCACCCGCGGGTACGCCGGGTCGTCCGACATCCACACCGGGATCGGCGTGCCCCAGTAGCGGTTGCGCGAGATCGACCAGTCGCGCGCGTTCTCCAGCCACTTGCCGAACTGGCCGTCCTTGACGTGCTCGGGGTACCAGGTGATCTGCTGGTTCAGCTCGACCATGCGGTCCTTGAACGCGGTCACCTTGACGAACCACGACGACACCGCCCGGTAGATCAGCGGGTTCCGGCAGCGCCAGCAGTGCGGGTAGGAGTGCTCGTAGGTCTCGTGCCGCAGCAGGATCGCGCCCTGCCGGGCGGCGGATCCGGTGCCGTACTTGAGGTCCTTGATGATGTCCGGGTTGGCGTCGAAGACCTGCTGGCCCTCGTAGTCCGGCACGGTCGAGTCGAAGCGGCCGTGCGCGTCGACCGGGGTGACCGGGGTGATGCCCGCGGCGTCGCCGGCGGCCTTGTCGTCCTCACCGTAGGCCGGGGCCATGTGCACGATGCCGGTGCCGTCGTCGGTGGTGACGAAGTCGGCCAGCAGCACCTGGTGCGAGTTCTCGTTGCCGAGGAAGTACGGGAACGGCGGTGCGTACTTCACGCCGGCCAGGTCGGCGCCCCGGTACCGGGCCACCACGGCCGGCTCCTCGCCGAGTTCCTTGGCGTAGGCGGCGACGCGCGGCTCGGCGAGCAGGAACCGCTTCCCGTCCTGCTCGACCACGACGTAGTCCACGTCCGGGTGCACCGCGACCGCCTGGTTGGACGGCAGGGTCCACGGCGTGGTGGTCCAGATCAGCAGGTAGGCGCCGTCCAGGTCGGTGCCGTTGCCCTCGGCGCGGAACCCGACGGTCAGCGCCGGGTCCTGGCGGTTGGCGTAGGTGTCGTCGTCCATCCGCAGCTCGTGGTTGGACAGCGGCGTCTCGTCGCGCCAGCAGTAGGGCAGCACGCGGTAGCCCTCGTAGACCAGGCCCTTGTCCCACAGCTGCTTGAACGCCCAGATCACCGACTCCATGAAGGTGACGTCGAGCGTCTTGTAGTCGTGGTCGAAGTCGACCCAGCGGGCCTGGCGGGTGACGTACTCGCGCCACTCGTTCGTGTAGCGCAGGACGGACTCGCGGCACGCCTCGTTGAACGCGGCGATGCCCATCTCGTCGATCTGGGACTTGTCGGTGATCCCGAGCTGCCGCTCGGCCTCCAGCTCCGCGGGCAGGCCGTGGGTGTCCCAGCCGAAGCGGCGCTCGACGCGGCGGCCGCGCATGGTCTGGTACCGCGGCACGATGTCCTTGACGTAACCGGTCAGGAGGTGGCCGTAGTGCGGCAGGCCGTTGGCGAACGGCGGGCCGTCGTAGAAGACGTACTCGTTGCTGCCGTTCGTCCCCGGTTCGCGCGCGTCGATGGTGGCCTGGAAGGTCCGGTCGGACTCCCAGTAGGCCAGCACGCTGGTCTCCAGCGCCGGGAAGGACGGCTGGGACGGGACCTGGCCTGCCGGCCCGTCGCCGAGCTGAGCCTTCGGGTACATCGGTGCGCTCCTCGCGGGTGCTCGTCGCTCTCGTGGCGGATCCGCTGGGGATCCAGCACGGGGACGAAAAGGGCGCCACCTGAGCGCCGCTTCCGCGGTACCACCCCGTTTGCCCGCTCACCGAGCGGGCCTCTTCGTTGACGGCTGTGACGGGCCGTACCCGTCCGGTTCTACTGAGGACCACCTGGTCCCGTTCTTCCGGAGGCTCCCCGGTGATGGCCGGATCGACGCCGTGTCCTTCCAGGTTAGCCGCCTGCCGCAACCGGGTTTCGCTCAGGGTCGGCCGACCGCGGCGGCGGTGAGCACGGCGGCGGCCAGCCACAGCGCGGCGCCGAGGACGGCCGCGGCGTGCAGCCCGTGCACGAACGCGGCCGGCCGGGCGGGGCTGCCCGCGATCGCGCCGAACGTGGCGATGCCGAGCGCGCCGCAGGCCTGCCGCGCGGTGTTGTTGACGCCGCTGGCGATGCCGGCCCGGTCCGCCGGGACGCCGCCGACCGCCGCGGCGACGACGGCCGCGGTGAGCAGGCCCAGCCCCACGCCGACCAGGGCGAACGCGGGCAGGAACGCGCCGGTGATCGTGCTGGTCGCGGTGACCCGCAGCAGGCCGAGCAGGCCGGCCGAGCCGGTGAGCAGCCCGGCGATCATCACCGGGCGCGGGCCGAAGCGCGCGGTGAGCCGCCCGGTGACCGGCGCGAGCAGCGACAGCGGCAGGAACCCGGGCAGCATCGCCAGTGCCGCGGCCGGCGGGGTCGCGTGGTGGACGCCCTGCAGGTAGAGCGTGGCGAGCAGGATCGTGCCGAGGCCGGCGAAGTTCATCGCGCCGGCGACGAGGTTGGCCGCGGCGAAGGTGCGCGAGCGCAGCAGGGTCAGCGGCAGCATCGGGGCGGGGCTGCGGCGTTCGGCGGCCAGGAACGCCACGGCGGCGGCCACGCCGAGGACCGCGGCGGGCACGCTGGACTGGATGACCGCGTAGACCAGCGCGGCGAGGGCGGTGGCCCCGGTGACGGTGCCCGCGACGTCCACGCGCCCGGCGGCAGGCCGGCCGGCGGGGACGCGGAGGGTCCCGGCGGCCGCGAGGGCGGTCAGCGGCACGTTGATCCAGAACAGCGAGCGCCAGCCGGTGGCGGTGACGAGCAGGCCGCCCAGCAGCGGGCCCGCGGCCAGGGCCAGCGCGGAGACCCCGGCCCAGACGCCGAGCGCCCTGGCCTGTTCCCGGCGGCCGGGGAAGGCGCGGGTGATCACCGCCAGCGTCCCGGGCAGCAGCAGCGCGGCCCCGGCTCCCTGCGCGACGCGCGCGGCGACCAGGGCGGCGCTGCCGGGTGCGAGGGCGCACCCCGCGGAGGCCGCGCCGAAGATCCCCAGCCCGGCCAGCACGACCCGGCGGGGGCCGAGTACGTCACCGAGCGCCCCGCCGGTCAGCAGCAGCGCGGCGAGCGCGACGGTGTAGCCGTCGACGACCCACTGCAGCGCGGGCACGTCAGAGCCGACGGCGGCGCCGATGTCCGGCAGCGCGACGTTGACCACGGTGACGTCGAGCTGCACCAGGAACATCCCGGCGCACTGGGTGAACAGGACGGTGGCGCGGCGGTCGGGCATGGGTCCAGCAGACCGCGGATTCGCTTCCACCGGGCTGGAAGTGTCGCGGCGGACCGGCGCGGCTGCTCATCCCCAGCCGGCACGCCCGGTCAGACTCGCCGTGCGGTCGCCGACGCGGTCCGCTCCGCCGGCGCGCGGCCGGATCGCCGGGCCGTGACCAGGTATCCGGTGCCCAGCCACCGGCCGGGCCCGCGGCTGACCGTCCGGTCCAGGTGGCCGCGCCATTCCCGCCGCCACCGGCGGAACACCTTGTCCAGGGGCGGCACGAACGGCGTCACGTCGTAGTACACCGGGTCCGCGGGCTCGAGCCCGGCGCCGCGGAGCATGCGGCGCAGCCGGGCCGCCGGAAGCGCGCGGATGCCACTCTTGGGCACGGTGTGCCGCTTCCCCGGCGGAACGCCGGCCAGCCGCTCCACCTTCCCGAGCAACCGGAGGAACGGCCAGTACAGGCACCATTCGACGAGCCGGTAGGGACTCAGCGGGTTGAGCATGGTCACCACGGCCAGCCCGCCCGGCCGCAGGACCCGGGCCAGTTCGCGCACGCCGTCCCGGGCGCGCGCGTACTCCAGCACGCCCATGGCCACGACCACGTCGAACGCGCCGTCGGGGAACGGCATGTCCTCGATCCGGGCGACGGCGAGTTCGACGTCGTCGGCGCCGGCGCGCTCGGCCACGGCTTCGATCATCGCGGCCGACCGGTCGCAGGCGGTGATCCGGAAGCCGGCCGGCCTGGTGTCGAGCAGGTGGCGCACGAGCATCCCCGGCCCGCACCCCACGTCCAGCAGCGCGCCGGAAGCCGGCCGCAGCGCCTCGTCGACCAGGTGCAGCCGCGACTGGAAGTACCGGGTGGCGCGCCCCGACTCGTAGGCCGCGGCGTAGCCGCGCACGAGGCCGGGGTCGGCGTACTGGGCGGCAGCGTGCTCGTCGCGTCGGCCCATGAGGTGCCGGGCCATGAAATCACCCTGTTTGTCCGTGTTTTCCGGTTGCGACAGAAGAAAGAGGCGACACCGGCGAATGTGCGTGGTGGGCCAGTCTGAACGCCTACCCGACGGTCCGCAAGGCCCGGACGGCCATCCATAGTGGACCATGACCGGGCTGCTTTTCCGACAGCCAAGTAGTAATCCGATGCCCGTCGACCGCGAGATCTCGCCACCGGACGCCGAGTCCACAAAGGATCACCGGGCGCGTCGGGACACTTCGGCGGCGGCGGAAGTGTTCCCGCGGCATGCTGGGTCCATGAGCGGAGGCGACGTCGACATCGCGCGCACCGCGGCGCTGTTCGCGGATCCGGCCCGCGTGCGGGTGCTGACGGCGCTCGCCGACGGGCGGGCTCTCGCGGCGTCCGTGCTCGCGGTGGAGGCCGGGTTGTCCGCGCCCGGGGTGAGCGCGCACCTGGCGAAGCTGCGGGAGGCGGGGCTCGTCGAGGCGGAGCGGTCCGGGCGGCACCGCTTCTACCGGCTGCGACCGGATGCCGTCGAGATCCTCGAAACGCTCGCGCGCTTCTCCCCCGCCCGGCCGGTGACGTCGCTGCGGTCGGGCACCCGGGCGCAGGCGCTGCGGTTCGCGCGGACCTGTTACGACCACCTGGCCGGGCGGCTCGGTGTCGAGGTCACGGCCGCGTTGGTGGAGCGCGGGGCGCTGGTCGCGGTGGACGGTGTCCGCGGCACGGCCCGGCGTCCGGGCGACCGGCTGTCGCAGCCCCTGAGCGAGCACCCGTACGTCGTCGGCCCGGCAGCGGCGGAGGTGCTGGCCCCGCTCGGGCTCGACCTGGCCGCCGTCGACGCGGGCCGCGGGCGGCGGCCGTTGCTGAGGTTCTGCCTGGACTGGTCGGAACAGCGGCACCACCTGGCGGGCGCACTGGGCGCGGCGCTCGCGGAGCGGTTCGTCGAGCGGGACTGGGTGACGAGGCGCCGGCCGGGCCACCGAGCGCTCCGGCTCACCCCCACCGGGGCGGACGCGCTCGCCGAGCTACTCGGCGTGCGGATGGCATGAGGCGCGCGCCTCCGGGTGGGTATCAGCAGCGCAGCGCCTTGGACCGACTCAGGCCTTCGCGCGGTGCGCCTCGGCCAGATGGGCGTCCGGGGCGCATCGCGCGCACGGCATGAAACCCGGCTTCCTTCACCGAGACCACGTACCGCCGAGCACACCGCACACCCTTGCGACCGCCCTCAGGCCAAGATCCCCGGCTCCCCTCACCGAGACCACGTACCGCCAAGCACGCAGCCCGGCGACGCCTCAGGCCTTCGCCCGGTGCGCCTCGGCCAGATGGGCGTCCGGGGCGCAACGCGCGCACGGCATGAAACCCGGCTTCCTTCACCGAGACCACGTACCGCCGAGCACACCGCACACCCTTGCGACCGCCCTCAGGCCAAGATCCCCGGCTCCCCTCACCGAGACCACGTACCGCCAAGCACGCAGCCCGGCGACGCCTCAGGCCTTCGCCCGGTGAGCCTCGGCCAGGTGGGCGTCCGGGGCGCAACGCGCGCACGGTGTGAAGCCGAGGTCCCGGGCTTCCTTCACCGAGATCGGGATGGTGTCCCGGTCGGCGAGCCAGCCGCAGTCAGTCAGGTGGTATCGCGGGTGCTCGTCCACGACCACGACCTCGACGTCCAGCTCGTCCACGATCTTCGCGTCCGCCGGGTCCGTCGGCTCCTCGCCCGGCTCGCCCTCCTCGGCCGTGCCGACGAGCTCACCGGCCGTGGGGATCAGCGCCGTCTGGTCCGCCGGCGCGTCCTCGACCTCGGCGGCCGGGCTCTCCGGGGCAGGCTCGTCCGCCGGCTTCTCCACCGCCGTGGCTTCCGGCGCCGACGGCTCGTCGTCGTCCGCCGACGCGGCGACGGCGGGTTCGTCCCCTGGCTCCTCGGCAGGCTCCGCCACCGCGGACGCGCGACGGCGGGCCACCCGGCGCCGCACGAAGTCGACCACCAGCAGCAGCCCGGCGGCGACCGACAGGCCGATCGAGATCCACGCCCACAGCGAGTTCGCCGTGATCAGAGCCGCGATCAGCAACCCCAGCGCGGCCAGAACCAGGACCAGAACGATGAAGAGCACGCTGAATTACAACACGAACCACGCCCGGAACGGTTCCGACCCTCCCACGCGGAGCGCCGGAACCGTCACCGGGAAGCTCAGCCCGCCTCGGCGCGAGGACCGAACGAGTAGCCCTGGCCGCTGCCCGATCCGGCGCCGGCCTGTCCCGAGTTCGAGGACGCCGACGCGGGCGCGGCCGAGCCGCGGTCGTCGAGTTCGCGCAGCTGGGACTCCAGGAACCCGCGCAGCCGGGTGCGGTACTCCCGCTCGATGGTGCGCAGTTCCTCGATCTTCTTGCCCAGCGCGGTCTTCTCGCTGTTCATCGTGTTCATGGTCTCGGTGTACTTGCGCTGAGCCTCGCGCTCCATGGTCGTCGCCTTGTCGCGCGCCTGCCGCTCCAGCGTCTCGGCACGGGTGCGGGCGTCGTTGAGCATGTTCTCCGCTCGCGTGCGCGCCTCGTTGACCATCGAGTCGGCCTTGGTGCGGGCGTCGGAGAGCAGCTGCTCGGACTTCGCGCGAGCCTCGGCGAGCATGCCGTCGGACTCGGTCTTGGCCTCGGCGGTCAGCCGGTCGGCCATCTCCTGGGCCAGGCCGAGGACCTTCGCCGCCTGCACGTTCGGCTCGCCGCCGTCCGACATCGGGTGGGCCTGGGTCTGCTCGGCGGCCGAGGGCGGCGGCACGGGCGCCAGGCGGCGCTCCTGCGGGCCGGCACCGGCGCGGGCGGCTTCGAGGTCGGCACGGGTGCCTTCGAGCTCGGCGTCGAGCTGCTCGACCTGCTGGCGCAGCTCGTTGTTGTCCTCGATGAGCCGCGCGAGCTCGGTCTCCACCAGGTCGAGGAACGCGTCCACCTCGTCCTCGTTGTAGCCCCGCTTGCCGATGGGTGGCTTGCTGAACGCAACGTTATGCACGTCAGCGGGGGTCAACGACATCAGATCACCTCACGCACTCCATGGCCTGCTCCGACACCTGGGTTCCCCCGAAGTCACCCAGGAAGCGCCAGTTGCATCAGTATGAACACAACCAACAGCAGCACCATAATCGATAAGTCCAGTCCGACGCCGCCAATGCGAACCATCGGAATGATCCTCCGCACCACGCGGACCGGAGGATCGGTCACTGTGTAGATGGTCTCCAGCGTCACCGCAACCCCGCCCGCGGGGCGCCAATCCCGTGCGAAGGCTCGCACGAGCTCCACCACGACACGCGCTGTGAGCAGCAGCCAAAAGACGAACAGCACGTAGTAGAGGACTAGCCGGACCGCATCCACGAACACCACTCTGCCACATCGCCGTGACCCCGGGAGCACCCGGAACGCCCGGTGTGCCCGGGTCACGTAATCGAACTGTGATTTAGCCAACGGTTTCACCCGTTCGGCCTAAATTGTTACGACCTGTAGTTGTGCCATCACACGGTTCCACCCCATTTCCGGGAACCGGCGATCGCGCTCAGTGACGGAGGAACAACCCGCCCTCGGCGATCCGGCGGCGCTCCTCCGCGGTCACCTCCACGTCCGGCGGCGAGAGGAGGAACACCTTGTTGGTGATCTTGTCCATCGAGCCGCGCAGCGCGAACGCCAGCCCGGCCGCGAAGTCCACGAGCCGCTTGGCGTCCGCGTTCTCCATCTGGGTCAGGTTGATGATCACCGGGATGCCCTCGCGGTAGGCCTCGCCGATCCCCCGCGCCTCGACGTAGCTCGTCGGGTGCAGCGTGGTGATCCGCCCGAGCGCGTCCCGCGGCGCCGACGCCCTGGCCGGCTCCGGCACCGGGCGCAGCCGCGCCACCGGCTCCGGCTGCCGCTCGACCGCGAGCGCGCCGTGCACCGGCGGCTCCGGCGACCGCGGCCGCGTGCGGAGCGGGCCCTCCTCGTCGTAGTCGGAACCGTCGCGGTACCGTCGGCGGGCACGCGGCGGCGGCTCCTCGTCGAAGCCGTCGTAGGCTTCGTCCGCGTAGTCGCGGCGGTAGTCGTCGTCGTACCGGTCGGCGGCCTCGTAGGAGTCGTAGCCGTCGTAACCGTCACTGTCGGCCGGGATCATGCCGAAGTAGGCCTTCAGCTTCTGCAGCGCGCTCATGCCTCTCCCTAGCCGCTCCCTCACCTGACTACCCGGACGCGATCGCTCACTTCCGGGTGATCTCGCTACGGCGAGGCTAGACCGCGGGCGCCGAGCAACGCGGTTCCGACACGCACACATGTCGAACCGTGCGCGATGGCGGGTTCAAGATCACCACTCATCCCCGCGGACAACTCGACCGCGTCCGGGTGGCTCCGGCGGAGGTCAGCGGCCGCGGCGGCCAGGCGCGCGAAGGCCGGGGCGGGGTCGGCGCCCAGCGGCGCGACCGCCATCAGCCCGCGCAGCCGCAGCCCGTCCAGCCCGGCGATGTGATCGGCCAGCTCACCCAGCTGAGGGAGCGGACAGCCGCCTCGTGACGGATCGTCGTCGAGGCTGGCCTGGATCAGGACGTCCAGCGGACCGGACCGCTCCCCCGCCTCGTGCGCGTTGCGAAGCGCCTTGGCGAGCGCGTCGGCGAGCCGCATCGAGTCGACGGACTGGACCTCGTCGGCCCAGCGCACCACCGACCGCGCCTTGTTGCGCTGCAGCCGCCCGATCATGTGCCAGCGCGGCCGCGCGTCCGGCCGCAGCTCGCGCACCTCGGCCGCCTTCGCGCCGGCCTCCTGGTCGCGGTTCTCCGCGAGGTCGGTCTGGCCGAGGTCGGTGAGCAGGGCCGCGTCGGTCGCGGGGAAGGTCTTGGTGACGGCGAGCAGGCGCACCTCGCCGCGCGGCCGCCCGGCCGCCGCGCACGCGTCGGCGACGCGCGCCTCCACGGCTTCGAGGGCCTTGGCGATCTCCTCCCGGCGCTGCTCGTCGCTCATTCCGGCTCGGCCCAGGTCAGCGCGGCGATGCGACCGGTGGTGCCGTCGCGCCGGTAGCTGAACAGGGTCGGGTCCTCGGCCGTGCAGCGCGGATCGACGCCGACCTTGCCGACGCCGGCCTCGGCGAGCTGGCGCCACAGCCCGGCGCGCAGGTCCAGCCCCGGCTTGCCGGCGCGGGTGCGGGTCGCGCTGCCGGGCAGGTGCTTGTCCACGTCGGCGGCCATCTCGGCGGGCACCTCGTAGCACTCGCCGCAGATCGCCGGGCCGAGCAGCACCTCGATGCGGCCCATCTCGGCGCCGGCCTCGACCATCGCCTCGAGCGCGGCGGGCAGCACCCCGACGCGCGCGCCGACACGTCCGGCGTGCACCGCGGCCACCACGCCGGTCTCCGGGTCGCCCAGCAGCACCGGCACGCAGTCCGCGACGAGCACGGCGACGGGCAGGCCGGGGGTCTTCGTCACGAGCGCGTCGGTGGCCTCGGCGGGCGCGGTCTCGCTGCCGTCGACGACGGTGACCGTGCGGCCGTGCACCTGCTCCATCCAGGCCACCCGCTCCACACCCAGCTCGGTGCCGAGCCGCTTGCGGTTGGCCTCGACCGCGGCCGGGTCGTCACCGACGTGGTCGCCGAGGTTGAACGTGTCGTACGGCGGCGCCGAAACGCCACCCGCCCTGGTCGTGACCACCCGACGGATGCGCAAGTCCCACTACCTCCACTCGCCTGGTTTCCCCTGAGCCTACTGGGAACCGGACGCGATGCTCGGCCGGTCTCACCGCCATGGAGATGCCACCCGTGCCCCCGAGCGTCCGCGCACTGGCCACCTCCGGGCAGCTGCCGCCGGAGCTGGCCGCGCTGTTCACCCCGCCCGGCCGGGAGAAGTGGACCCGGATCGCCGAAGCCGTGGACGAGCGCCTGGACGAGGTGGATCCCGCGGTGCGGGGCGCGTTCGCGCTCGCCGGGGCCTACGGGCACCTGGACGACATCGAGTTCCTCGGGCCCGGCGAGATGGACGAGCACAACGACCGCGCGATCGCCCTGCTGGAGGAAGCGCTGGAGCACGGCGTCCCGGAAGAGGAGGCGGAGGGCCTGTGGGACGTCACCCTCCGGGTGCCGGACGTCGCCCACCTCGCCCGCGACCACGAGGAGTACCTCGCCGAGCACGGCACGACCGCGAGCGGGCGGCTCAAGGCGAAGCTCGACGAGGCCGACGCGCGCTACGCGGCGGGCGACCGCGCCGGAGCGCTGGTGTTGTTCCGCGAGATCGGCGAGGCCGACCTGTGGGGTGAGTTCAGCGGGGCGATGGAGGTCTCCGACCTCGGCTGGTGCCGGCTGCTGCAGGACGCCGTCCGGTTCGACGGGCCCGAGGCGACGCGGCGGATCTGGCAGGCGGCGCGGGCGAGCCGCCACGCGGCGCGGTTCCCGCACCCCCACTGGTCGGTGCCGCTGGCCGAGCTGCTGATGGGCGCCGGGGTGCCGGACATCCTGGAGGTCGTGGTCGCCGAGCGGCTCGACGCCGCGCTGCGGGACCACCTGCCGTGGGAGCTGTCCGAGGACGAACGCTGGACGCTGTCCCGCGCCATCGACGAACTCGAACAGCACCACCGGGCCTGACCGCGGGTCAGGCCCGGCGCGGGGTCAGCGCCGCATGAACGGCGGGACGTCCACGTCGTCGTCGGACGGGTCGTCGGTCACCGGGACCGCCCGGCTGGGCAGGCTGCCCTGGCTGGTGCTCGTGCGCGGCGCCGGGTAGCTGCGGCTGCCGCCACCGGCCTGCGGAAGCCCGCTGGGCGGCGTGCCGTAGTTGGTGCCCGACGGCGGCGTCCGCGGCGGCGTCACCGGGAAGCCGCCACCCGCCGGCGGCGCCGGGGGCTGCGCCGACGCCGCGGGCGCCGGCTGGCGGACCTGCCCGGCCTCGGCGGAGGCCGTCGTCGAGCGGGTGCCCACCGCGGGCGGCTCGAGCTTCTTGTGGGTGGGCGAGCCGGAGTCGAACCCGGCCGCGATCACCGTCACGCGCACCTCGTCGCCGAGGGAGTCGTCGATGATCGTCCCGAAGATGATGTTCGCCTCGGGGTGCGCGGCCTCCTGCACCAGCGAGGCGGCCTCGTTGATCTCGAACAGGCCGAGGTCGGAGCCGCCCGCGATGGACAGCAGCGCGCCGTGCGCGCCCTCCATCGAGGCCTCCAGCAGCGGCGAGTTGATCGCCTTCTCCGCGGCCTGCACCGCGCGGCCCTCGCCGCGGGCGGAGCCGATGCCCATCAGCGCGCTGCCCGCGCCGGACATCACGCTCTTCACGTCGGCGAAGTCCAGGTTGATCAGACCCGGCGTGGTGATCAGATCGGTGATGCCCTGGACACCGGAGAGCAGGACCTCGTCGGCGGAGCGGAACGCGTCCATCAGGCTGACGCCGATGTCGCCGAGCTGCAGCAGCCGGTCGTTGGGGATGACGATGAGGGTGTCGCACTCGTTGCGCAGCGCCTGGATCCCGTCCTCGGCCTGCTTGCCGCGGCGCTTGCCCTCGAAGGTGAACGGCCGGGTCACCACGCCGATCGTGAGCGCGCCGAGCTTGCGCGCGATCGAGGCGACCACCGGCGCGCCGCCGGTGCCGGTGCCACCGCCCTCGCCCGCGGTCACGAAGACCATGTCGGCGCCCTTGAGCACCTCCTCGATCTCCTCGCGGTGGTCCTCGGCGGCCTTGTGCCCCACCTCGGGGTTGGCGCCGGCGCCAAGGCCGCGGGTCAGCTCGCGGCCGATGTCGAGCTTGACATCGGCGTCGGACATCAGCAGCGCCTGCGCGTCCGTGTTGATCGCGATGAACTCGACACCCTTGAGGCCGACCTCGATCATGCGGTTGACGGCGTTCACGCCGCCTCCGCCGATGCCGACGACCTTGATCACCGCGAGGTAGTTGTGCGGGGGCGTCATCGGGTCCGCCTTCCTATCGTGAATTCCTCGTACCGCTCACCGGGAGCGAAAAACCCTCAACCTAAACTCAAGGTTCAGAGTTATGTCAACTCCCCGCTCCGTCCGCCGAAGGTAGGGATCCGGCGAACCGGAATCCAGTAGCCACGCCGCGTGTCGGCCGTGGCGTTGCAAAATCACCGCGCCGGACGCGTCATTCGCCGGTCCGGCCGTCGGTCAGCTCACGCAGCAGGTCCAGGTGCCCGGCGTGCCGCCCGGTCTCCTCCACCATGTGGATCAGCACGTAACGCAGGTTGATCGAGCCGTCCCGGAAGGACACGAGGGTCTCCGGCGCCATCCCGGCGGCGATCTCGCGGCTGACCGCGCACTGCGCGCGGTAGGCGTCCACCAGGTCCGCCAGCGGGATCGTGAGTGCCTCGCGGAAGTCCGCGTCGCGGTCGGCGGCCAGCTTTTCGTCCCACCGGCTGGGACGGCCGGCGAGGACCACCTCGAACCAGTGGTGCTCCACATAGGTCAGGTGGCCCACCAGGCCGGCGGTCGTGGTCAGCTCGCTCGGCACGAGGCTGCGGCGGGCCTGCTCGTCGGTCAGGCCCGCGCACTTGAGCACGACGGCCTCGCGCAGGAAGTCCAGGAACGCGCCGAGTTGCTCGCGCTCGCCGCCGTCGAAGGCCGGCTCCGTTCTGATCATGACCCACAGCCTTCCACAATGGATGTGTTGCGCGCAATTAAATTGCACGCTATGTTCGATGACGGAAGGATCTTCACACCGAGGGAAGGGGAACACCATGCCCAGTCGCGACGCCACCACCCATTGGGAAGGCGGCCTGCAGAACGGCAAGGGCCACGTCACGCTCGACTCGTCGAACGCGGGCCAGTTCGACGTGTCGTTCCCGACCCGCGCCGGCAACCCGGAGGGTCAGACCAGCCCGGAGGAGCTCATCGCCGCCGCGCACTCGTCGTGCCTGGCGATGAACCTGTCCGGCGTGCTGGAGTCGCAGAACCTGCGCGCCGAGTCCATCGACGTGAGCGCCGAGGTCACGCTCGGCCCGGCCGCGGGCGGCGGCTTCGAGATCAGCGGCATCGCGATCACCCTGCGCGCCACCGTTCCCGGCGTGGACGCGGCGAAGTTCGCCGAGCTGGCGAAGACGGCCGAGCAGACCTGCCCGGTGTCGAAGGCGCTGGCCGGCACGACGATCACGCTGGACGCGGCGCTCGACTGAGCGATCCCGGCCGGCCGTCTCCGTCCTCAGGAGACGGTCGGCAGCTCGGGGCTCGCGACGTCGTAGACCTGCCCCTCGCGGGTCAGCAGCACGTTGAGCACCTGCGCCTTGCGCTCCGCCTTCTCCGCGTTCCCCCAGCGGACCGTCTTGCCGCTGGCCAGCGTGAACTCCACGCCGCCCGGGGTTTTGGCCCGCACGACCGTGATCTGCCCCTTCAGCGGCTGCGGCACGGTCGCGAGCACCGCCACCACCGAGCGCGTCACCGGGTCGTCCGGGGCCACCGCCGCCACCTGCACCTCGGGCAGGCCGTCCGGCTTGTTCTGCACCGTCTTGTAGTCCAGGCCGCCGGAATCGACCAGGTGGAACCCGTCGGCCGCCGCGGTGAAGCCGATCGGCGTCCGCTCCGTCACCGTGATGTCCACAGTGGACGGCCACGACCTGGAGACGTCCACAGTGGCCACCCCGGGGATCGCCGTCACGCGGGCGGCGATCTCGCCGGTGTCCAGCAACAGCATCGGCTTCAGGTCGGGCACCGCGGCGGCGGCCAGGATCTGGTCCCCCGGCACGCTGTTCGCGCCGTGGACCTCCACCGACCGCACGCCCAGCAGCGACGTGAACAACACGACGTAGGCGAGCCCGGCCACCGTCAGCACGGTCAGCAGCGCCACCCAGCGGCGTCGCAGCGCGCGGCGCCGCGAGACGCCCGTGCCGGTGCGCCGCCGCGCCGTCAGCG
>NZ_JBEXTZ010000134.1:0-18104 GCF_040614195.1 Amycolatopsis sp. NPDC006125 | reverse complement strand
CCCGATCCACAGCCGATCTTTAGTCGCCGACCAGGGTTGTCAAGGCACGCTTTCCCGCCTTGACAAGCCTGCTCGGCGACTGAAACACAATCAGGAATCGGGGGCGGGGGTGGTCGGAAGGTGACCTCTCGAGCGCCGTAAGGCGCTTTTCCCGCGCGTAAGCGCGGCTCTAAAGATCAAAGAGTCCTCGCCGGACGGCAGGCTCCGGGATGACCACCCAGCACGGGTGGGGTGAGCCCACTGGACGGCTGCGTTAGTCAGCGTTAACCTGGAGTCGTGGTGAGTGTGCGTGAGCTGGGGCTGCCCCAGCGGGAGGCGTCCAGCGGGGACCTGCCGGAGCGGGTGACGATCTGGGAGGTCGGCCCGCGTGACGGGCTGCAGAACGAGCAGACCGTCGTCGGCCTGGAGACGAAGCTCGAGTTCCTCCGGCGGCTCGCCGGGGCGGGTCTGACGACCCTCGAAGCGACCAGTTTCGTCCACCCGAAGTGGGTTCCGCAGCTCGCCGACGCCGATGACCTCCTCGCCAAGCTCGACCGGCGCCCGGGCGTGAAGTACCCGGTGCTGGTGCCCAACGAGCGCGGCCTGGACCGGGCGCTCGCGCTGGGTGTGGAGTCGATCGCCATCTTCGGCAGCGCCACCGAGACCTTCGCGCGCAAGAACCTCAACCGCTCCTACGACGAGCAGTTCGCGATGTTCGAGCCGGTCGTGCGGCGGGCCCGGCACGAAGGGCTCGAGGTGCGCGCCTACCTCTCGATGTGCTTCGGCGACCCGTGGGAGGGCGCAGTGCCCGTCGAGCAGGTCGCGAACGCCGGCCGCAGGCTGCTCGACATGGGCTGCTTCCAGCTCTCCCTGGGCGACACGATCGGCGTCGCCACCCCGGGGCACGTCGAGGCGGTCGTCGGCGCGTTCGGCGACGTCACCAAGCTCGCCGTGCACTTCCACGACACCTACGGCCAGGCACTGTCCAACACGCTGGCCGCGCTCAGGGCCGGAGTGACCACAGTGGACTCCTCGGCGGGCGGCCTCGGCGGGTGCCCGTACGCGAAGGCGGCCACCGGCAACCTCGCGACCGAAGACCTGGTGTGGATGCTCGACGGCTTGGGCATCGAGCACGGCGTGGACCTGGACGCGCTGGTGCGGACGAGCGCCTGGATGGCGCAGCAGCTCGGCCGCCCCAGCCCGTCGCGCGTGGTGAAGGCCCTGACCGGCGGCTAAGTTTCTCGGTCGACGGCCAGGCCGCCGCGATCCGTCGCCCGGCCCGTCGCGGGTGGTGGCCGTGACGGACGGCTGGGTTCCTCGGCGGCTGGCTAGGCGTCTGTGGTCGGCCGGTTCCCGGTCGCCCCGGCTCGTGGCGCGTGGTGAAGGCCCCGCCTGGCGGTCAGGCTTCCTCCGTCGGCAACTTGCTGCCCGCTCCGGCCCGTCGCGGGTGGTGGCCGTGACGGACGGCTGGGTTCCTCGGCGGCTGGCTAGGCGTCCGTGGTCGGCCGGTTCCCGGTCGCCCCGGCTCGTGGCGCGTGGTGAAGGCACCGACCGGCGGTTGGGCTGCTCGGCTCGCGGCCAGGCTTGCTTCATCGGCAACGTGCCGGCCGCCGGGCCCGTCGCGGGTGGTGGCCCTGACCGGAGGTCAGGTTCCTCGGTCGGCGGCCAAGCCGCAGCTCCCCGGCCGCCGCGGCCCATCGCGCGTCGAGAACCGGCGGTCAGGCCTCCTCGATCGGGAGCTTTCCGGCCTCCCGGTCGGCGCGCAGCTGCGTCTTCAGCACCTTGCCGCTCGGGTTCCGGGGCAGCGCGGGCACCACCGCGATCTTCCGCGGCCGCTTGTACCGCGCCAGCCGGTCGAGGCACCACTTCTCCAGCTCGGCCGCCGTGGGCGCCTCGCCGGGCGAACGCGGTGAGATCACCGCCAGCGGCGTCTCGCCCCACTTCTCGTCCGGCACGCCGATCAACGCGACCTCGCCGATCTTCGGGTGCGCCGCCAGCACGTTCTCCACCTCGGCGCAGTAGATGTTCTCGCCACCGGAGATGATCATGTCCTTCTTGCGGTCCACCACGAAGTAGTAGCCGTCCTCGTCCTGCCGCACCAGGTCGCCGGAGTGGAACCAGCCGCCGCGGAAGGCCTCCGCCGTCTCGGCCGGCTTGTTCCAGTACTCCTTCATCACCATCGGGCTGCGGTAGACGATCTCGCCGACCTCACCGGGCTCGACGTCGTTCATGTCGTCGTCGACCACGCGCACCTCGACGTTGAGCATCGGCGTGCCGACCGAACCGATCTTGCGGATCGAGTCCTCCCCGCGCAGCAATGTGGTCACCGGGCTGCACTCGGTCTGCCCGAACGCCGTCGTCACCTCCGCCTGCGGGAACGTGTCGATCATCGTGCGCAGCAACGTCGTCGACGCGGGCGCCGCGCCCCACGAGATCTTCGACAGCGACGACAAGTCCCGCGAAGCGATGTCCGGCACGTTCACGATCGCCTGCCACTGCGCCGGCACCAGGAACACCGACGACACCCGCTCGCGCTCCATCAGGTCCACCACGGCCACCGGGTCGAACTGGCCGCTCGGCAGCAGCACCGTCCGCCCGCCGAGCAGCAGGTTCGGCAGCATCCCGGACAACCCGGCGATGTGGAACAGCGGCGCCGCGGCCAGCCACACCTTGTCGCCCGGCCCGGTGTCCAGCGAGGCCATGTTGCTGAAGGCGTGCATGAGCAGGTTGTGGTGCGTGAGCACCGCGCCCTTCGGCCGCCCGGTGGTGCCCGAGGTGTACATGATGAACGCGGCGTCCTGCTCGTCCACCGCGATCTCGTCGAACTCCGGCGACGCCGCGGCCAGCGCCTCCTCGTAGTCCTCCATGCCGTCGAACGCGCCGCCGAACACCAGGCACGGGCCCGGCTCCCCGACCTGCTCGCGTGCCTTGGCCAGCGCCGGGGCGAGCGGGGCGTGCACCACGCTGGCGCGCGCCCCGCTGTCGCTCAGCACGTAGGCGATCTCGTCGGCCACGAGCCGGAAGTTCACCGGCACGCAGATCGCGCCGAGGCGCGTCGACGCGAAGTAGACCTCGAGCACTTCCAGCGTGTTCAGGCCGAGCACCACGACCCGGTCGCCGTAGTGCACGCCCCGGTCCCGCAGCGCGTTCGCCAGCCGGCTCACACGCTGGTCGAACTGGCGGTAGGTGAGGGTGGTGCCCTCGAACGAGAAGGCGGGCTCGTCGCCCTGCTTGCGTGCGTGGCGGGCGAGCTGGTCGCCCATGGTCATCCCGCGCCCGAGGAGGCGTGGCACTTCGACAGCTCCGGACATCGGCAACCTCGGCGATCCGGTGGGTCAGGGTAACCGCGTTTCTACCGTGCGCCGAGGGAAACAGTCAACACTGACCGTCAGCGAAGAGCAGCCGGTGCGCCAGCGACTTCCACAACGCGACGTGCGGGTCGTTCGACGGCTGCCGCCGCCGTTCGAACGTGTAGGGCAGTGCCGCGCCACGCATGCTCGTGAACAACAGTTCCCGCAGCTCCGGGTAGTTCGGGTGCGTGCACACGGCCGGGCCCCAGATCCGGTCGCCGACCCGGCGGATCGCGTCACGCAGCGCCCGCTCCTCCGGCCGCAGCGCCGCGGCCAGCGCCTCGTTCGTGCGCGCCGCGGTCCACAGCTCGACGGCCGCCCAGAACACGGGCTCGTGGAAGGTCGTCCACAGCAGCTCGATGCACCGCTCGACCCGCCTCGGCCCCTCCGGTTCGCCGGCCAGCTGCTCCGCGACCTGGTCCTCGATCTGCGCGAGCCGGGTCGCGGTGAGGTGCTGCGTCGCCGCGACCAGCAGTTCGTCCCGCGACGGGAAGTGGTGCAGCAGGCGGCCACGCGACACCCCCGCCTTGGCCTGGATGGCCAAAGTGGACGCGCCCGCGTAGCCGAGTTCGACCAGGCACTCGACGGCCGTGTCCAGGATCAACGTGCGCGTGCTCGCCGCGCGGTCCTGCCGGGTCCGGGTTTCGGTCACCACACCGATCACCATAACCCGATAACAGTCGGTGTTGACTGTTACGCCGAATCCTTGCACTCTCGCAGGGGAGTTCAACGGTTCGAGGAGGAGCCGCATGTACCCGGGTACCCACGCCGACACCGACCCCGACAAACCGGCCGTGATCATGGCGGGCTCGGGGGAGCGGCTGACCTACGGCGAACTCGACGAGCGGTCCACCCGCCTCGCCGACGCCCTGACCAGCGCCGGACTCGGCGTGGGCGACACCGTCGCCCTGCTCAGCGACAACTCGGTCCGCGCCTACGAGGTCTACTGGGCCGCCATGCGCTCCGGCCGCTACCTGGCCGCGGTGAACAGCCACCTGTCGCCAGCCGAGGTCGCCTACATCGTCACCGACTCCGGCGCGAAGGCGCTGGTCGTCTCCGCCGCGCTCGGCCCGCTCGCCACCGCGGTGGCCGAGCTGCTCCCGGACGTCCCGGTCAAGCTGGTCTACGGCGGCGCGGCCGACGGCTACCGCGACTTCGACGAGTTCCTCGCCACCGGCTCGCCCGAGCGGCCGGCGGACCAGCCCGCGGGCGCCGACATGCTCTACTCGTCCGGCACCACGGGCCGTCCGAAGGGCATCAAGGTCGACCTGCCCGACCGCCAGGTGGACGAGCCCGGCGACGTGCTCACCCCCGTGCTGCAGCACATGTACGGCTTCGGCCCGGACACGGTGTACCTGTCCCCGGCGCCGGTGTACCACGCCGCGCCGCTGCGGTTCGGCGCGACCGCGCAGCGCCTCGGCGGCACCGTGGTGATGATGGAGCGCTTCGACGCCGAGGCCGCGTTGCGCGCGATCGAGACCTACCGCGTCACGCACAGCCAGTGGGTGCCGACGATGTTCGTGCGGATGCTGAAGCTGCCGGAGGAGGTGCGCGGCCGCTACGACCTGTCCAGCCACCGGGTCGCGGTGCACGCCGCGGCGCCCTGCCCGGTCGAGGTCAAGCAGGCGATGATCGGCTGGTGGGGGCCGGTCCTCTACGAGTACTACGCGTCCACCGAGGGCGCCGGGATGACGTTCATCGACAGCGAGCAGTGGCTCGCCAGGCCCGGCTCGGTGGGCCGCGCGGTGGTCGGGGTCGCGCACATCTGCGACGACGCGGGCAAGGAGCTGCCGACGGGCGAGGTCGGCACCGTCTACTTCGAACGCGACGAGGTGCCGTTCACCTACCACAACGACCCGGCCAAGACCCGCGAGGCGCAGCACCCCGAGCACGAGACCTGGACGACCACCGGCGATGTCGGCTACCTCGACGAGGACGGTTTCCTCTACCTGACCGACCGCAAGGCGTTCATGATCATCTCCGGCGGGGTGAACATCTACCCGCAGGAGGTCGAGGACGCGCTCGCCCTGCACCCGGCGGTGTACGACGTCGGCGTGATCGGCGTGCCGGACGAGGAGATGGGGGAGGCGGTCAAGGCCGTCGTCCAGCCCGCGCCCGGCGTCACGCCCGGCCCGGAGCTGGCAGCCGAGCTGCTGGCCTACGTCCGCGAGCGGATCGCCCACTACAAGGCGCCGCGCACCGTGGACTTCGTCGACGAACTTCCCCGCACCCCGACGGGCAAGTTGGTGAAGCGTCGGCTCAAGGAACGTTACGCGGCTCCGGCCGCCACCAAGTAGAAGGAGGAGCCGTGCGAGACGCGGTGATCGTGGAAGCGGTGCGCACCCCCGTGGGCAAGCGTGAGGGCGGCCTGTCCGGCGTGCACCCGGTGGACCTGTCGGCGCACGTGCTGCGCGGCCTCGCCGAGCGGTCCGGGATCGACCCGGCCGCGATCGACGACGTCGTGTGGGGGTGCGTGAGCCAGGCCGGTGAGCAGACCGGCGACATCGGCCGCAACGCCGTGCTGGCAGCGGGCTGGCCGGAGAGCGTGACCGGCGTGACCGTCGACCGGCAGTGCGGCTCGTCCCAGCAGAGCGTGCACTTCGCCGCCGCCGGGCTGATCGCGGGCCACTACGACGTCGTGGTGGCCGGTGGCGTCGAGTCGATGAGCCGGGTGCCGATGGGTTTCTCGGCGCAGGGCAAGAACCCGCTGGGCGACCAGGTGCTGGCCCGCTACGGCGGGGTGCGGCCCAACCAGGGCATCGGCGCGGAGATGATCGTCGAGCGGTGGGGCTTCAGCCGCACCCAGGTCGACGAGTTCTCCCTGGCCTCGCACGAAAAGGCCGCTGCCGCGCAGGACGCGGGCGCGTTCGACGAGCAGCTGCTGCCGGTCGCGGACGTCACCGCGGACGAGGGCGTGCGGCGGGGCGGGTCGCTGGAGAAGCTGGCCGGGCTCAAGCCCGCGTTCCGCGAGGACGGCGTCATCACCGCGGGCAACAGCTCGCAGATCAGCGACGGCGCCGCCGCCCTGCTGATGACGACCAGCGAGAAGGCCGCCGAGCTCGGCCTGCGGCCGATCGCGCGCGTGCACACCGCGGTGCTCGCCGGCGACGATCCGGTGATCATGCTGACCGCGCCCATCCCGGCCACGCGGAAAGCCCTGCAGCGCAGCGGGTTGTCGATCTCCGACATCGGCGTGTTCGAGGTCAACGAGGCGTTCGCGCCGGTGCCGATGGCCTGGCTGGCCGAGACCGGCGCGGACGCCAAGACCCTCAACCCGCACGGCGGCGCGATCGCGCTCGGCCACCCGCTCGGCGCGAGCGGCGCGCGCATCATGACCACCCTCGTGCACCACATGCGCGCCACGGGCATCCGCTACGGCCTGCAGACCATGTGCGAGGGCGGCGGCCAGGCCAACGCCACGATCCTGGAGCTGATCGCATGAGCGAGTTCCGCGAGAAGGTCCGCGCCTGGCTCGCCGAGAACGTCCCCGGCGACGAGGAACTGGCGACCGCCAAGCGGTTCCAGGCCGCGTTGTACGACGCCGGGCTGGCCGGAATCACCTGGCCGAAGGAGTTCGGCGGGCAGGGCCTCACCGCGGCCGAGCAGCAGGTCTTCGACCAGGAGTCGGCCCGCTACGACCTGCCCAACTCGGTGTTCCGGATCGGCATGGGCATGTGCGGGCCGACGATCCTCGACCTGGGCACGCCGGAGCAGAAGGCCCGCTACATCCCGCCGCTGCTGCGTGGCGACGAGATCTGGTGCCAGCTGTTCTCCGAGCCGGGCGCCGGGTCCGACGTCGCGAGCCTGCAGACCCGCGCGGTGCGCGACGGGGACCAGTGGGTGATCAACGGGCAGAAGGTGTGGACGACGGTCGCGCACCTGGCCGACTTCGGCGCGCTGCTCGCCCGCACCGACCCGGACGTGCCCAAGCACCAGGGCCTGACCATGTTCCTCATCGACATGCACGACCCGGCGGTCACCGTGCGGCCGCTGAAGGACATGACCGGGCGGGCGCCGTTCAACGAGGTGTACTTCGAGAACCTGCGCCTGCCCGCGGACGCGGTGCTCGGCCAGGTCGGCCAGGGCTGGCTCGCCGCGGTCACCATGCTCGGCCACGAGCGCGTGTCGATCGGCGGGTTCGTGCGCAAGCGGCACGACCCGCTGGCGCACGCGAACCTCGCCGAGACCGCCCGCCGCCACGGCCGCGACGCCGATCCCGTGGTGCGCGCCGAACTCGCGAAGCTCTACGCGGCGGAACGGGCGCTGGCCCTGTTCAACGTGCGGCTGCGGCAAGAGGCCGAGGCCGGGTCGCCGCCGGGCGCGCGCGGGTCGGTCGCCAAGCTCGCCGGCGCCCAGCTGCAGCAGCAGGCCGTCGCCGTCGCCGGGCTGATCGCCGGGCCGCGCGCGACGGCGTGGGAACCGGGCGACCCGGCAGGCGAGGAACTGGCGCTGGCGATCAACCAGACGCCGTCGTCGAGCATCGCGGGCGGCACCGACCAGATCCAGCGCACCATCATCGGGGACCGGATCCTCGGACTGCCCCGCGAACCCGTCGTCGACCGCGACGTGCCCTTCCGCGAGCTGCGGGTGGGCACGCAGCGACCCGCCTGAGAGGAGAGGGATCGTGCAGCTGGTGCTCGACACCGAACAGCAGCAACTGCGGTCGACGGTGCGCAAACTGCTCGCCGACCACAACAACGTCCGGTCCGTCGTGGACGGTGACGACGCTTACGACGCCGCGCTGTGGCGGCACCTGGCGGAGCTCGGCCTGACCGGGCTCGTCGTGCCCGAGGAGCTCGGCGGCGCGGGTGCGGGTCACGTGGAACGGGCCGTGGTGCTCGAAGAGCTGGGCCGCGCGCTCGCGCCGGTGCCGTTCTTCGCCTCCGCGGTGCTGGCGGTCGACGCGCTGGTGGCGCTGGGGGACACCGAGGTGCTGCCCGCGCTGGCGGCGGGGGAGAAGATCGGCGCGCTGGCGGTTTCGACGGAGTGGGGGCCCGCCCCGGTGAGCGCCACCGAACGTGACGGCGGCTGGGTGCTCGACGGGCACGCGCCGTTCGTCATCTCCGGTGACGTCGCCGACGTCTTCGTCGTCTACACCGCCGACGGGTGGTTCGTGGCCAAGGACGCGCAGCGGACGGCACTGACCACTTTGGACCCCACGCGCGGGCAGGCGAAGCTGGAGTTCGCCGCGACCCCGGCCCGCAGGCTGGACACCGCGGACCCGGCCGCCGTGCTGGAGGAGGTGCGGGACCTCGCGTCCGTGGCGCTGGCCGCCGAGCAGGTCGGCGGCATCGCGAAGGTGCTGGAAACCACGGTCGAGTACGCGAAGGTGCGGGTGCAGTTCGGCCGCGCGATCGGCTCGTACCAGGCGGTCAAGCACGCCTGCGCGGACCTCTACAGCACCAGCGAACGCGCGGAATCCCTGCTGCGCCACGCCGCGTGGGCCGCGGACCACGACCGGGAGGCGCTGCCGCTGGCCGCGGCCACCACGCAGGTGTTCACCGGGCCGGCCTACTTCGGGGCGGCGGCGTCCGGCCTGCAGCTGCACGGCGGCATCGGCTACACGTGGGAGCACGACGCGCACCTCTACTACAAGCGGGCCAAGAGCAGCGAGCTGTTGTTCGGCGGCCAGGACGTGCAGCTGGCTCGCCTCGCCGGGCGACTGGACGGTGCTCAGTGACGGACCAGCCGGTGCTGCTCGACCGGGCGGGGGCGGTGCTGACCGTGACCCTGAACCGGCCGCACCGCAAGAACGCGATCGACCAGCCGATGTGGGACGGGTTGTACGACGCGTTCCGCGACGCCGAACGGGACGACGACGTGCGCGTGGTCGTCGTCACCGGCGCGGGCGGCGACTTCTGCGCGGGCGCCGACCTGTCCGCGGCTCGGAAGGACCACCCGCTGACGCGGATGCACCGGGTCAACGACGTCGCGCTGGCCCTGAACGAGATCTCCAAGCCGACGATCGCGAAGGTCGACGGCGTCGCGGTCGGCGCGGGCTGGAACCTCGCGCTCGGCTGCGACCTCGTCGTGGCCACCGAACGGGCGCGGTTCAGTCAGATCTTCGCCAGGCGTGGGCTGTCGCTGGACTTCGGCGGCTCGTGGCTGCTGCCCCGGCTCGTCGGGCTGCAGCAGGCGAAACGGCTCGCGCTGCGCGCCGAGATGATCGGCGCGGCCGAGGCACTCGACCTCGGTCTGGTCACCTGGATCAAGCCGGCCGCCGAGCTGGATTCCTTTGTGGACGAGCTGACCGCCGAGCTGGCCGCGGCGCCGCCGGTCGCGCTGGCGCTGAGCAAGCGGCTGCTCGAAGAGGGCGCGAGCCGGACGCTGCGCGAGGCGCTGGAGGGCGAGGCGCGGGCGCAGACGGTGAACTTCGCGACCGAGGACGCGCCCGCCGCGTTCGAGGCGTTCCTCACCAAGACGGAAGCGGAATACACGGGACGATGGGCGGTGCGGTGAGCTACGACGAAATCACCTACGAGGTCTCCGACGGGATCGCCACGATCACGTTGAACCGGCCGGCGCGGCTGAACGCGTTCACGCTGGAGATGGCGCACGAGCTGGTCGCGGCGTTCGACGAGGTGGACGCCGACGACTCGGTGCGGGTGGTCGTGGTGACCGGCGCCGGGCGCGGGTTCTGCGCGGGCGCGGACCTCGAACGCGGCGCGGGCACGTTCGACAAGAACGCGATCGGCGACGTGAAGGGGTTCGGCGAGATCGACGGCGTGCCGCGCGACGCCGGCGGCGCGGTGGCGCTGCGGATCGCGGCGTGCAAGAAGGTCGTCATCGGCGCGTTCAACGGGCCCGCGGTCGGCGTCGGCGTGACCATGTCGCTGCCGATGGACATCCGGATCGCCAGTGAGAACGCCAAGTTCGGGTTCGTGTTCGCGCGGCGCGGGATCCTGCTGGAGGCCGCCTCCTCGTGGTTCCTGCCGCGGGTCGTCGGCATCTCGCAGGCGATGGAGTGGGTCGCGACCGGGCGGGTGTTCGACGCCGCCGAGGCCCGCGCGGGCGGGCTGGTCTCGCGGGTCGTGCCGCCGGACGAGCTGATCCCCGCGGCGACGGCGATCGCCCGTGAGGTCGCGGACAACACGTCGGCGGTGTCGGTCGCGGTGTCCCGGCAGCTGCTGTGGGGCATGCTCGGCTCGCCGACGCCGTGGGACGCCCACCGCGCGGACTCCAGCGTGCTGCTGCAGCTCGGTGCGGGCAAGGACGCGATGGAGGGCGTGATGGCGTTCCTGGAGAAGCGGGCGCCGGACTTCCCCGGCCGCGTCAGCACCGACTACCCGGACGGGGTCCCGCCCTTCCCCGGGACCCCGTGAGCCGGTGGCCCGGTCAGAAGCTGAGGTAACCGCCGTCGACGGTGATCGTGTCGGCGGTGTGGAACGCGCTGGCCGGGCTCGCCAGGTACACGGCGAGCGCGCCGAAGTCGTCGGGTTTGCCCCAGCGGCCGACCGGCATCCGCGGCAGCACCCGGCGCTGGAACCCTTCCGAGTCGAGCGCCGGGGCCGCCAGCGGCGTGTGCACCCAGCCGGGCAGGACCGCGTTGGCGCGGATGCCATGCCGGGCCAGCTCGACCGCGATCGACTTGATCATCGCGGTGAGCCCGGCCTTGCTCGCCGCGTACGCCTGCCCGCGCGGCTGGCCCTGCACCGCCGCGACGCTCGACGTGCCGACCAGGCTCCCGCCGGTGCCCTGCGCCAGCATCACCCTTGCCGCGGCGCGCAGGGTCAGGAACGCGCCGTCCAGGTCGACGCGGGTGACGCGGCGGAACTCCGCCAGCGACGTCTCGGTGAACCGGCTGCCGACCCCGCCGACACCGGCGTTGACGAAGCAGGAATCCAGGCGCCCCAGCGCTTCCACGCTGCGCGCCATAGCGGACTCCACCTGGTCCTCGTCGCCGACGTCGCAGCGCACGGCGAGGACCTTGATGCCGTGCCGGGACAGCTCGGCGACGGCTTCCTCGTTGCGCTCGGTGTTGGTGCCCCAGATCGCGACGTCGGCCCCGGCGGCGGCGAGCGCGCCGGCCATCGCGAGGCCGATCCCCGAATTGCCGCCGGTGATGACGGATGCGTGCCCGGTGAGGTCGAACGGGTTGGTCATCCGCGGATAGTGCCCCAGTTTTCCCCCGCCACGCAAGGAGTTGCCCCATGGACTTCGAGTTGCCCGCGGCGTTGCGGCAGCTGCTCGCCGACCTGGACCGGTTCCTCGAAGACGAGATCTGGCCGCTGCAACGGGAAGACGACAACGAGCGCTTCTTCGACCACCGCCGCGAGTTCGCCCGCACCGACTTCGAGGCGGGCGGCACCCCGCGCCGCGAATGGGAGGAGCTGCTGAGGGAGATGTTCCGGCGCGCCGACCGCGCGGGCTGGCTCCGGTATGGGCTGCCGAAGTCCGTCGGCGGCAGCGACGGCAGCAACCTCGACATGGCCGTGATCCGCGAGCACCTTGCCGCGAAGGGCCTCGGCCTGCACAACGACCTGCAGAACGAGTCCTCGGTCGTCGGCAACTTCCCGTTCGTGCACATGTTCCTCGCCGCGGGCACGCCGGAGCAGCAGAGCGAGTTCGTCGAGGACATGATCACCGGCCGCAAACGGGTCGCGTTCGGACTGACCGAACCGGACCACGGCAGCGACGCGACCTGGCTGGAGACCACTGCCGTGCCGGACGGCGACGGCTGGATCCTCAACGGCGCCAAGCGGTTCAACTCCGGCCTGCACTCGGCGACCCACGACGTGATCTTCGCCCGCACCTCCGGCGACGGCGGCGATCCCCGCGGCATCACCGCGTTCATCGTGCCCACCGACACGCCCGGATTCTCCGTCGACTTCCACTGGTGGACGTTCAACATGCCCACCGACCACGCCGAGGTCACGCTGTCCGACGTCCGCGTGCCCGCCACCGCGGTGTTCGGCGAGGTGGGCAAGGGCCTCGCGCTGGCACAGCACTTCGTGCACGAGAACCGGATCCGGCAGGCCGCCTCCGGCGTCGGCGCGGCGCAGTACTGCATCGACCGCAGCGTGGCGTACGCGCGGGAACGGCGGACGTTCGGCCGCCCGCTCGCCGAACGGCAGGCCATCCAGTGGCCCCTGGTCGAGCTGCAGACCGAGGCCGAGCTGGTGCGCACCCTCGTGCGCAAGACGGCGTGGGAGCTCGACCGCACCGACCACATGCTGATCAGCGACAAGGTGTCGATGTGCAACTACCGCGCGAACCGGCTGGTGTGCGACGCCGCCGACCGCGCGATGCAGGTGCACGGCGGGCTCGGCTACACGCGGCACACGCCGTTCGAGCACATCTACCGGCACCACCGCCGCTATCGGATCACCGAGGGCGCCGAGGAGATCCAGATGCGCAAGATCGCCGGCTACCTGTTCGGGTTCGCGGGGCCGGACAAGCGATGAGCGAGCTGGCGGAGGCGCTCGGACGGCGGCTGGGCGCGGCGATCACCGGACTGCGGCGGCTGAGCGGCGGGGCGAGCCGGGAGACCTGGGCGTTCACCGCCGAGCCGGGCGGGCGGCTGGTGCTGCGGCGGGACCCGCCGGGGGAGTGCCGCCCGGCGGAGATGGCGCGGGAGGCCGCGTTGATCCGGGCCGCGCGCGAGGCCGGGGTGCCGGTGCCGCGGCTGGTGGACCACGGGCCGGACGTGCTCGGCTCGCCGTACCTGATCACCGAGCACGTCGACGGCGAGACGATCCCCCGGCGGTTGCTGCGGGACCCGGAGTTCGCGGACGTGCGACCGAAGCTCGCCGCGGAGCTGGGGCGGGTCGCGGCGCGCATCCACACCATGCCCGACGTGCCCGGGCTGCCCGCGGCGGACCCGCTGGAGTCGCTGGTGGAGCTCTACGACGAGCTGGACCAGCCGTTGCCGTCGCTGGAGATCGGGTTGCGCTGGTTGCGGGACCACCGCCCGGAGCCGGCGGGGGACACCGTGGTGCACGGCGACTTCCGCACCGGCAATCTGATCATCGGCCCGGACGGGCTCGCCGCGGTGCTGGACTGGGAACTGGCGCACCGCGGCGACCCGCTGGAGGACCTCGGCTGGTTGTGCGTCAAGGCGTGGCGGTTCTCCTCGCCGCTGCCCGCGGGTGGGTTCGGCACGCGGGAGGAGCTGCTCGACGGGTACGCCGAGGTCGCCGGGTTCCGCCCGGATCCCGCGGCGGTGCACTGGTGGGAGGTGTTCGGGACGTTCCGGTGGGCGGTGCTCTGCCTGCGGCAGGCCGACCGGCACCTGAGCGGGCGGATCCGGTCGGTGGAGCTGGCGGCGGTCGGGCGGCGGGTGTGCGAGCAGGAGCACGACCTGCTGACGGCGCTCGGCACGCCTGCCGTCCCGGTGGACGCGGTGCCGGACCCGGCGCCGGACCTGCACGGCAGGCCGACCGCGGCGGAGCTGGTGGAGGCGGTGGCGGAGTTCCTGCGGGCCGACGTCATGCCGGGCACCGAGGGGCGGGTGTCGTTCCAGACGCGGGTGGCGGCGAACGTGCTGGGCATCGTGTCCCGCGAGTTGCGGCTCGGCGCCGCGCAGGAGCGGCGGCACGTGGACCGGCTCGCGGCGCTGGGGTTCGCGAAGCACGCGGAGCTGGCGCGGGCGGTGCGGTCAGGCGTCGTGGCGGTGGCGGACGTGGTCGCCGCGGTGCGTGCCGACGTGACGGACCGGTTGCTGGTGGCGAACCCGAAGTACCTGGAGACGGCGTGAAGGAGATCGTGAGCGGGCTGCGGTTCCCGGAGGGGCCGGTCGCGCTGGACGACGGTTCGGTGCTCGTGGTGGAGGTCGAGCGCGGCACGGTGTCGCGAGTGTGGCCGGACGGGACGGTCACGGTGGTCGCCGACTGCGGTGGCGGTCCGAACGGCGCGGCGATCGGACCGGACGGCGCCGTGTATGTCTGCAACAACGGCGGCTTCACCTGGCACCGGCGCGACGGGCTGACGATGCCCGGCGGCCAGCCGCCGGACTACCGCGGCGGGAGCGTCCAGCGCGTGTCCTGGGACGGCTCGGTGACGGTGCTGTACGAGTCGGTGGACGGCAGGCCGCTGCGCGGGCCGAACGACCTGGTGTTCGACGCGCACGGCGGGTTCTACTTCACCGACCTGGGCAAACAGCGGGAGCGGGACAGCGACCGCGGCGGGCTGTACTACGCGCGGGCGGACGGCTCGCTGGTCGAGGAGATCGCGTATGGCTTCACCGGGCTCAACGGGGTGGGCCTGTCACCGGACGGTTCGCGGGTGTACGCGGCGGAGACCGTGACCGGCCGGGTGTGGTTCTGGAACGTGGACGGGCCGGGCCGGATCTCGCGTGCGCGGGGCGAGGTGCGCGGCCCGGCGGGCGGGGTGCGCGGTCCGGCGGGCGCCACGCTGCTGCACGGCTTCGGCGGCTACCAGTTGCTGGACTCGCTCGCGGTGGATTCGGCGGGCAACATCTGCGTGGCGACGATCATGACGGGCGGGATCAGCGTGCTCAGCCCGTCGGGTGAGCTGCTGGACGTGGTGCGCCCACCGGAGCCGGACCCATTCGTGACGAACATCTGCTTCGGCGGCCCCGACCTGAGGACGGTGTACATCACCGCGTCCGGCACCGGCAAGCTCTGGGCCGCGGACTGGCCACGCCCCGGCCTGCGGCTCAACTACGCGGGCGCCGCGCCGCGGTGACGGCCACGCGCAAACCACTCGCCCGGGTGGGCTTTTCCGAGCACCGGCGCGGGGCGGCCGTTCCGGAGCCACCCGCCCGGGGTGGCTGTCCTGGAGCCACCTGGCCTGGGTCGCGGCTCGACTGCGTGCGCGTCGGGCGGCGTGGGACGGTGTGAGCTCCTCGCCGAGGGTGGCCTTTTCCGGGTTCACCCACTCGGTTTGCGGCTCGACTACGCCGGTGCCGCGCCGCAGTGACGGCCCGGGACAGTGCGCAAGCCCTTCGCCCGGGGGTGGCCTTTTCCGGGTTCACCCACTCGGTTGCGGCTCAACCACGCGGGCGCCGCGCCGCCACGCGCGAGCCATCGCCCGGGGTGGTCATTTCCGAGCACCGGCGCGGGGCGGCCGTTCGGAGCCACCCGCCCCGGGCTGCGGCTCAACTGCCCTTCGTGAGCTTGTCCAGCTGGGTCTGCAGCTCGTCGAGCCGCGCGTGCAGCAGCGCGACCTCCGCCGACAGCAGCGGCACCAGCTCCGGCGCCGACGTCGTCGCGCCGGTCGTGAAGGCGACCGCCCGGTCGTCCCGGTGCACCGGCACCCCGGCCAGGCGGCTGAAGTGCTCCAGCGTGAGCGGCGGGCGGTTGCCCGCGCACGTCGAGCACACCGGCAGCAGCTTGCGCCACCCCACGACCCCGGTGCCGGTCGCCACGAACACCTGCGCCGGCCACCCGCACGCGCACAACCCGGCGTGCACGGCCGTCACCGTCTGCTTCGAGTACCGCACGCCCCGCTCGTACAGGAAGTAGCGCCCCGCGGCGTCCACCTCCAGCAGCACGCTCTGCTGGTACTGCGGATCGCAGGCCAGTGCGCGGGCGTCGGCGAGTTCGTGGAAGCAGTAGAACCCGCAGTCGCACAGGCGGGACGGGCTCTGGTGACGGCTGCTCTGCGCGCACTTCGCCTCGGCTGTCACCCGGTAGGCGTGCGTGCGCCCGAGCGACACCCCGGTGAACCCGGCTTCGGTGCCGTCGGCGGAGAGCATCGGGTAGGCGAGCTTGTAGCCGCGCAGCGGGACGTCGCGCCGTTCCTGGGGCGTGCGGCGCAACGACAGCCTGCCCGCCATGGCTCAGCGGTCGGCGGTGACGGGGGCGGGGCGCTCCGGTTCGGGGGTTTCGGCGGTTTCGCGCGGCTCCTCGACCGGGGTGACCTCTTCGGCCTTGGATTCCTCGACGACGCCCACGGCAAGCTTCCGGCCCAGTCTCATCGCAGCCTCCTCGCGGATCACGGGTGCGTTTTTCCAGCGTGACCCGTGAACGCGGCGATGTCCAGAGCTATTCGAACCGCGCGGTGTCCCCAGCACCCTTTCGGACGATCTCCGGCTCGCCGCTGGAGAAGTCGATCACCGTGGTGGGCTCGGTGCCGCAGTCGCCGGAGTCGACCACCGCGTCGACCACGTGGTCCAGCTCGTCCTTGATCTCCCAGCCCTGGGTGAGCGGTTCCTCGTGGTCGGGCAGCAGCAGGGTGCTGGAGACCAGTGGCTCGCCCAGCTCGTCGAGCAGCGCCTGGGCGACGACGTGGTCCGGGATGCGCACGCCGACGGTCTTCTTCTTCGGGTGCAGCAGCCGGCGCGGCACCTCCTTCGTGGCGGGCAGGATGAACGTGTAGCTGCCTGGGGTGGCGGCCTTGATCGCGCGGAAGACGGTGTTGTCGACGTGCGCGAACTGGCCGAGCTGGGCGAAGTCGCGGCAGACGAGCGTGAAGTGGTGCCGGTCGTCGAGGTGCCGGATGGCGCGGATGCGGTCCAGCCCGTCGCGGTTGCCGAGCTGGCAGCCCAGGGCGTAGGCGGAGTCGGTCGGGTAGACGATCAGGCCGTCCTGCCGCAGCAGGTCGACGATCTGGCCGATCGACCGGCGCTGGGGGTTGTCCGGGTGCACGTCGAAGTACTTCGCCATGGGTAGAGCTTAGGATCACGCCGCCGCCGCGGCTGCCTGGGTGCGCTGCGCCCAGGAACGTCGCGGCCTGGTCGCCGTCCGGCCGTCTCCCGAAACTGAGTGTGACGGAAGGGAGAACACCATGTCGGTTGTGGTCATCACCGGGGCGAGCAGCGGGATCGGCGCGGCCACCGCGGAGGCGCTGGCGGCGGCGGGGCACCAGGTCGTGCTGGGCGCGCGCCGGGAAGAGCGGTTGAAGGAGCTGGCCGCGCGCATCGGCGGCTCGTACCGGAGGCTGGACGTGACGGATGCGGAGGACGTGCGGTCCTTCGTGGACTGGGCGGTGGCCGAGCACGGCCGGGTCGACGTGATCGTCAACAACGCCGGCGTGATGCCACTGTCCGCTTTGGACCGGCTGAAGCTGGACGAGTGGAACCGGATGATCGACGTGAACATCCGGGGCGTGCTGCACGGCATCGCGGCGGGGCTGCCGGTGATGCGGCGGCAGGGTGGCGGCCACTTCGTGAACGTGGCGTCGATCGGGGCGCACGAGGTGGTGCCGACGGCGGCGGTCTACTGCGCGACGAAGTACGCGGTGTGGGCGCTGTCGGAGGGGCTGCGCCAGGAGACGGGCCCGGACATCCGGGTGACGACGATCTCGCCCGGCGTGACGGAGTCGGAGCTGGCGGACAGCATCACGGACGCGGAGGCCGCCGAGGGCATGCGGACGTACCGCGCGGGGGCGATCCCGGCCGCGGCGATCGCCCGGGCGATCACGTTCGCGATCGAGCAGCCCGCGGAGGTGGACGTGAACGAGATCATCGTCCGCCCGGCGGCTTAGGCGAGCCGAGTCGCGTCGAGAAGTCGGCGAACTCGGGAACAGTCCGGCGACCGGCTGCGCGGTCATGGAGCGTGCTCGCCATCCGCGGGGACACCCCACGACCATCGCGGACTTGGTCCGCGCTGTGCACGAAGCTCAGCGTCGGCGCCGAGCCCGCAACGGCGGTAACTGGCCCGCTGCGCCGACGCCGCGTCTTTAACGAATTGAACCAGCCACCGCAGCGCGTCAGCCGCGCCCGGTGGCTGGTTCACGTACCGGCACTTTCCCTACCGCAGCAAGGAACCCAGTCGCGGGGGGGGGGGGGGGGCCCCGCGGGGGGGGGCGGCCGCGCCACGGGTGGTCAGCAGTCGCGGGTGACGCTCGCTGGTCGGACGCCCGCGAGGCGGA
>NZ_JBEXTZ010000133.1:0-18154 GCF_040614195.1 Amycolatopsis sp. NPDC006125 | reverse complement strand
GCGATGATGTCCGGGTTGCCGCCCAGCACGATGTCCGTACCGCGGCCGGCCATGTTGGTCGGCGCCGCGCGTGGTCCGCCGGGGAAACGGCAGGTAACAGATCAAGGCCGATCACCCGGTTGATCTACCCACCTGCTATGTTCGCGCTCCCCACCGTCGAGAACTCCACAAGGACAACGACATGGAAACCGAGAGCGACCAGCACGCTGCTTCAACCGACGTGATAAGCAGCGCGGCGCACGCCGCCCGCCTGGTCATGTTGGACACCATGGACGAGAAGATCCGGTACGCGTGCGAGACACTGGGTGAGCCGTCGACCTCCGACGTGCTGGCCTTCCTGGTGACCTACGGCGTGGTCACCAACCCCAAGCGCGAGCGCGCCGCGGTCGCGGAGAAGGTCGGCAAGTGGCGGGAGGAGCGCGGGCTCGGCGACACCGGGGACCTGCCGCGGCTGTCGGTGAAGATGCTGGCCGAGCTGGACGGCCGCAAGGAAGCCGACGCGGCTGCCGAGGCGGAGCCGCAGGGCGACGAGACCGACACGCCCACCGGGGAGATCACGGAGACCACCGAGGCGGCCAAGCCGGCGAAGCGCAAGTCGCCGGAGGGGTCGCGCGGCTTCTACCTGGTGGCGTTCATGTCGCTGCTGGTCTCGGTGGACACCTCGTGGCGCTTCTTCGGGGAGAAGCTCGGGATCACCAACGTCTACGAGCGTGCCGCGATGTTCGCCGTGGTCGAGGTCGCGCTGATCGCGTGCGGGTTCGCGATGCGCGCCGAGATCCGCAGCCCCAAGGGCAAGCCGGGCCCGGCCCGGCTGATCCTGTGGGCGCTGTGCGCGGCGTCCGGCTACATGGCCTTCGACCTGGCCGGCCCGGTGTCCGGCCTGGCGCGGGTCACGCTCGGCCCGGTCCTCGGTGTGGTCATGCTGCACCTGGCCCTGGGCATCGAGCTGCGGCACACCCGCGCCCGCGTCACCACCTGGTCGCGGGTCAGCCGTGAGCTCAAGGAGCGCTTCCTCTCCCGCCTCGGCCTCGGCGACGACGAGCGCGACGCACTGGCCCGGACCCGGGACCGCGCGGCGCGCCGTGCCGCGCACCTGGCCCGCGCGTCCTGGTTCACGCCGTTCCGCAAGACCCGGCTGGACCGGGCGCTGCGGGCGGCCAACGCCGCGCACGACGACCGGATGCGCGCCCGGCTGATGGCGGAGCTGGCGGCGGTCCAGCACGCCGACGAGCTGCGCAGGCTGGACCTGGCCTCGCCGTGGTCGGACTCGCTGTCCAACAGCCTGAAGTTCCTCAAGCGCTGACACTCGTCCCGACCGGAAACGGCCGCGTGCCGCCACGACTCCCGTGGCAGCACGCGGCCGTTCCGCTGTGGACGGTCAGTGTGCGGGGTGGAAGACCGCGCGCACGCAGCCGTCCTTCTTGTGCTTGAACAGGTCGTACCCCTTCGGGCCCTCGTCGAGCGGCAGCGTGTGCGTGACCAGGTGCCGGGTGGGGATCTCGCCCGCGGCCATCCGCTCCAGCAGCATGGGGATGTAGCGCTGGCCGTGCTGCTGGGCCCCGCGGATGGTGAGGCCGTTGTTGATGACCGCGCCGAGCGGGAACTTGTCCACCAGCCCGCCGAAGACGCCGAGGACGAACACGGTGCCGCCCTTGCGGCAGGCGTGGATGGCCTCCCGCACCGCCGCCGGCCGCTCGGTGTGCAGCCGCAGCTGCTGCTTCACCTGGTCGTAGGCCTGCTCGACGCCGGTGGTGTGCGCCTCCATGCCCACCGCTTCGATGCACACGTCCGGGCCGCGGCCGCCGGTGCGCTCACGCAGCTCGGCGCCGACGTCGGTGCTGCTGTAGTCGATGGTCTCGGACCCGATGTGCCGCTCGGTCATGGCGAGCCGTTCCGGGTAGCGGTCGATGGAGATCACCCGTTCCGCGCCGAGCAGGATGGCCGCCCTGGCCGCCATCTGGCCCACCGCGCCGCACCCCCACACGGCGACGACGTCCCCGGGCTTGACGCCGCCGAGGTCGGCCCCCATCCAGCCGGTCGGGATCGAGTCGGAGGCGAACAACGCCGCGTCGTCGTCGAGCCCCTCGGGCACCGTGAAGGCGCCGTAGTCGGCGAAGGGCACCCGGATGTACTCGGCGTGGCTGCCCTGGAACCCGCCCATCGCGTGGGAGTAGCCGAAGATCCCGCCAGGCTCGTAGCCGTAGGCCATCGCGGTGATGCCCGGGTTGGTGTTGCTGTTGTCGCACAGCGACCACAGGTCGTTGCGGCAGTACCAGCAGCGGCCGCAGCCGATGAACGACGCCACCACCACGCGGTCGCCGACGCGGTGCCGCCGCACGCCCGAGCCGACCTCAACCACCTCGCCGAGGAACTCGTGGCCCAGCACGTCCCCGGCTTCCATCGCCGGGATGTAGCCGCCGATCAGGTGCAGGTCTGAGCCGCAGGTGGTGCTCGCGGTGACCTTCACGACGACGTCCTGGTCGTTGCGGATCTCCGGATCCCGCACGTTCTCCACGGAGAGCTTGTTCACGCCCTGCCAGCACAACGCCTTCACAGCCGTCCCTCCCCGCCCGCGCGCCGCGTCGCGAAGCGCATGATCGCGCCGCCCGGCGTGGGTTTCCCGGTCGTCGGCGGGTCCGGGCGGATCACCTCGCCGGTCTCCAGCCGCGACTTGAGGTCCCGCAGCGCCCGGCGGATGTCCTGCCGCGGATCGGCACCGCTGAGCCGGGCGAGCGCGCCGCCCGGCCCGGGGTCCACCGGGCGCAGCGCGACCTCGGTGCCCCGTTCACCGGGGGCCGCGGTGAGGCGGAACTCCACGGTGTCGCCGAAGTCGGCCAGCGTCCGCCGCAGCTCGTCGCTGTTGCCCACGCTCAGGGGCGACTCGCCGATCGTGACGGTGAGCCAGCGCCCGGCCTCCGTCCCGCCCCGGCGGGCCAGTCGCTTCCGGACCACCGGTGCGGCCGCGGCCGCTGCCGCCGCCAGCCCGCCGAGTCCCAGCCAGGTCCTGTCCATCGCGCCCTCCGTCGTGTCGTCGCGGGTTCCCTGTACCCCCGTGCCGGCGGGTGACACGCGCCGGCGGCGGGTTTGCGCGATCGCCGGAACGGGTAGCAGGGCCCGGCACGGTTGGAACTCGCCGCGAAGGGCACCGCATGACCGACACGTTGCGTCCCGCCGATCCCGTTCCGGTGCCGCGTCCTGCGGTGCATCGCCCGTCGCGTGGTTCGGCGGTGTTGCGGTTGTTGCGCACGACGGATCCGAAGCAGATCGCGATCCTGTACCTGACGACGTCGTTCGCGTTCTTCATGGTGGGCGGGTTGATGGCGTTGCTGATCCGGGGGGAGCTGGCGCGGCCGGGGTTGCAGTTCCTGTCGCCGGAGCAGTACAACCAGCTGTTCACGATGCACGGCACGATCATGTTGTTGCTGTATGCGACGCCGACGGTGTTCGGGTTCGCCAACTACATCCTGCCGCTGCAGATCGGGGCGCCGGATGTGGCGTTCCCGCGGTTGAACTCGTTTTCCTACTGGTTGTTCCTATTCGGCGGGCTGATCGTGATGGGGGCGTTCCTGACCCCGGGCGGAGCGGCGGATTTCGGCTGGACCGCCTACACGCCGTTGTCGGACGCGGCGAACTCGCCCGGGATCGGCGGGAACCTGTGGGTGGCCGGGCTGATCGTGTCCGGTCTGGGCACGATCCTGGGCGCGGTGAACATGCTGACCACGATCGTGTGCCTGCGCTGCCCGGGCATGACGATGTGGCGGATGCCGATCTTCACCTGGAACATCCTGTTCACCAGCGTGCTGGTGCTGCTGGCCTTCCCGATCCTGACCGCGGCGTTGTTCGGGTTGCTGGCCGACCGGCTGATCGGGGCGCACGTGTTCGACCCCGGCAACGGCGGCGCGATCCTGTGGCAGCACCTGTTCTGGTTCTTCGGCCACCCCGAGGTCTACATCATCGCGTTGCCGTTCTTCGGGATCATCACCGAGATCATCCCGGTGTTCAGCCGCAAACCCCTGTTCGGCTACAAGCTGATGGTGTGGGCCACGGTCGGGATCACCGCCCTGTCGGTGGCGGTGTGGGCGCACCACATGTTCGCCACCGGCGCGGTGCTGCTGCCCTTCTTCTCCATCATGACGTTCTTCATCGCCATCCCCACCGGCATCAAGTTCTTCAACTGGATCGGCACCATGTGGCACGGCAAACTCACCTTCGAATCGCCCATGCTGTGGTCGGTGGGGTTCCTGGTGACGTTCCTGCTCGGCGGGCTGACCGGCATCCTGCTCGCCTCACCCCCGCTGGACTTCCACATCCACGACAGCTACTTCGTGGTCGCCCACTTCCACTACGTGCTCTTCGGCACCATCGTGTTCGCCACCTTCGCCGGCATCTACTTCTGGTTCCCCAAGATGACCGGCCGCATGATGGACGAACGACTCGCCAAGCTGCACTTCTGGACCACCTTCCTCGGCTTCCACACCACCTTCCTGGTCCAGCACTGGCTCGGCGACGCCGGCATGCCCCGCCGCTACGCCGACTACCTCGCCACCGACGCCTTCACCGGCATGCACATGGCCTCCACCATCGGCGCCTTCCTGCTCGGCCTGTCCATGCTGCCCTTCATCTACAACGTCGTCCGCAGCTACCGCTACGGCGAACCCGTCACCGTCGACGACCCCTGGGGCTACGGCAACTCCCTGGAATGGGCCACCACCTGCCCACCACCACGCCACAACTTCACCGAACTACCCCGCATCCGCTCCGAACGGCCCGCCTTCGAACTCCACTACCCGCACATGGTCCAGCGCTTCCGCGACGAAGCCCACATGACCCCATTCCAGAAACACCACGCCTCACCCGGTGAGCTGGCCGCCGCGGCCACCCAGCCCGACGACCAGGGCCCCGGCGACGACCCGCGGGGCAAGTAGCCGGGGGCGCGCGGCTGCGGAGGTTCGTGTGGCGGCCGGTGCAGGGGTGAGAGGGCGGTCCGGCCGCACCGGTTGAGGTCGCGGGCGTGTCGATCAACTTCGGCGCCGTGCTGGCGATCGCGGGGCTGCTGGCTGTCGTCGGGTGCGCCTCCGAGCGCGGCTACGCCGTGCCGGATCGCGTGTGCGGCGTTCCGGTGGACTCCGCCGCGCTGGCGCCGCTCCTGCCCGACGGCGAGGGGATCGCCGAGAGCTTCACCGACAAGGGGCAGGGCAGCGTGTCCTGCCGGCTGAGCGTGGACGGCTCGACCGTGCTCTACCTCGCGGCCGACGTCACCGACCGCGGCACCGCCGCGGTCTCCCTGGACGACGACGGGCTGCGGCGGCTCGGCAACCCCGTCCTCGTCGACGGCGCGGGCGACGTGACCGCGGTGGCCGACCGCGGCGCCAAGGCCATGGCCGAGTGCACGCAGGCCGGGCAACCGCGGTTGTTCGTGGGTCTCGTCCAGTCCGAGGCCGCGCAACCGCGGGACGCGCTGCTGGCCTTCCTGGCGAGCTGGTTCCCCGCGGCGCGCGCCGCGGCGGGTTGCTGACTCAGCGCAGCCCGGCGATCAGCAGCTCCACCAGGCGGCGGGCGTCGTAGCGGGGGTCGGAGTCCGCACCGACGCACAGGTTTCCCACGCCGCGCATCAGGGCGTACGCCTCGACGTCCCGGTGGATTTCGCCCGCCGCGCGCGCCGCGTCGAGCAGGCTCGCGCACACCGGGACCAGCCGGTCCAGGAAGTAGGCGTGCAGCGCCGCGAAACCCGCCTCGTCGGACTGCAGCACGCCCGCCAGGCCGTGCTTCGTCACCAGGAAGTCCACGAACAGGTCCACCCACTTCCGCAGCGCCGTGTACGGCGCCTCGCTCGCCAGCAGCGCGGGACCCGCCTCGGCGCAGGCGTCGACCTGGTGCCGGTACACGGCGATGATCAGGTCCGCCCTGGTGGGGAAGTGGCGGTAGATCGTGCCCATCCCGACCCCGGCCTCCGCGGCGATGTCCCGCACCGGCGCGTCCACGCCCGCCCGCACGAACACCGCGGCGGCCGCGTCCAGCAGGGCTTTCTCGTTCCGCCGGGCGTCGGCCCGCTTGGTCCGGGCTGGCTTCCCCTCGTCGGCCACGCACACCTCCTTGCTAAGCGGAACAAGGTTCCGTATCGTGAGTAGCGGAGCAATGTTCCGCTTGCTCCCAGCATAGAGGGGACACCACCATGCAGTACCGCACCCTGGGCCACACCGGCGTGCGCGTCAGCGCACTGTCGCTCGGCGCGATGAACTTCGGCGCGATCGGCCGCACCACCCAGGACGAGGCGAACACCATCGTCGACGCCGCGCTCGACGCCGGCGTCAACCTGATCGACACCGCCGACTTCTACCCGGGCTCGGAGGAGATCGTGGGCCGCGCCATCGCCGGCCGCCGCGACGACCTCGTGCTCGCCACCAAGGCGGGCCTGCCGGTCGACGACGACCACAGCCACCGCGGCGCCTCCCGCCGCTGGCTGGTCACCGAGCTGGACCGCAGCCTGCGCCGCCTGGGGGCCGACCACGTCGACCTCTACCAGATCCACCGCTGGGACCCGGCGACCAGCGACGAGGAGACCCTCTCGGCTCTGACCGACCTGCAGCGCGCGGGCAAGATCCGCTACTTCGGCTCGTCGACCTACCCGGCCTACCGCATCGTGCAGGCCCAGTGGGCGGCCCGCGAGCACCACCTGGGCCGGTTCGCCACCGAGCAGCCCGGCTACTCGATCCTGCAGCGGGCCGCCGAGGCCGACGTCCTGCCGGTCACCGAGCAGTACGGGATGGGCGTGCTGGTGTGGAGCCCGCTCGCGTCGGGCTGGCTCTCCGGCGCCATCCGGGCGGACCGGGAGTTCCGCACCAACCGCTCCGCGAACATGCCCGAGCGCTTCGACACCGCCCTGCCGGTCAACCGGGCCAAGCTCGACGCCGTCGAGCAGCTGGCGAAGGTCGCCGACGAGGCCGGCCTGACGATGATCCAGCTCGCGCTCGGCTTCGTGCTCGCCCACCCGGCCGTGAGCACCGCGCTCATCGGCCCGCGCACCCTGGACCACCTGAATTCGCAGCTCGCGGCCGCCGACGTGGTGCTGCCCGCCGACGTGCTCGACGCCATCGACTCGATCGTCGCCCCCGGCACCGACCTCGCCCCCGGCGAGAAGGTCGACACCCGGCCCGCGCTGCTCGACCCGTCGCTGCGGCGACGCCGATAGGAACCCCGCATGCCCAGTTTCGGCATCATGACCGCGCCCATGCAGGCCGGCTACGACGACATCCGCCGCGTCTGGCAAGAGGCCGACGCCATCCCCGAGATCGAGCACGCCTGGCTGTTCGACCACCTCATGCCGATCGCGGGCGATCCGGACGGCCCGATCCTCGAAGGCTGGACCCTGCTGTCCGCCCTGGCCGCGCAGACCAGCCGCCTGCGCCTCGGGCTCCTGGTGACCAGCAACCGGTTCCGCCCGCCCGCGGTGCTGGCCAAGATCGCCACCACCGTGGACGTCGTCTCCGGCGGCCGCCTCGACTTCGGCATCGGCGTCGGCTCGCGGCCCGGCCACCCGCTCGCCCGCCGCGAGTACGAGGCACACGGCCTGCCCTTCCACGACGCCGCGGACGCCACCGCGAGCCTCGCTGAGGCCCTGACCGTCATCCGCCGCCTGTGGACCGAGGAGCGGCCGTTCGACTTCGACGGCGCCCACGTGAAGCTCACCGGAGCGTTCGGCAACCCCAAACCGGTGCAGCGTCCCGGCCCTCCGATCGTCGTCGGCGGCCGCGCGAAGGCGACGCTGCGGGTGGTCGCCGAGCACGCGGACCTGTGGAACATCCCCGGCGGCGACCTCGACGACGCCGTCGAGCGCAGCGCGTTGCTCGACCGCTACTGCCGCGACATCGGCCGCGACCCGGCGGCGATCACGCGGTCGATCCACCTGCCGGTCTCCTACGAACGGCCCAGCGACACCCGCAAGGCGATCGGCGCTGCCGCCGGCGCCGGCTTCACCCACTTCGTCCTCGGTCTGCCCGCGCCCTACCCGCCGGGCGTCGCCAGGTGGGTGGCCGAGGAGGTGATCACGGCGGCCTGAGCCCGGCCGGGCGCAAGGTTTTCGTGACGTGGAAAGGGCGCTGGTGCCGCCCGGGGCCCGAAGCGAAGGTGGGTCGAACCACCCCACGTCAGCGAACGGGGACCTTCATGACCATCACCACGCGAGCCGCGGTGTGCCGGGAACCCCGGCGCCCCTGGGAGATCATCGACCTCGACCTGGACGAGCCGAAGGCGCACGAGGTCCGGATCCGCTTCCACGCGGCCGGCCTGTGCCACTCCGACGACCACATCCAGAAGGGCGACGCGCAGATGCGCTTCCCCGTGGTCGGCGGGCACGAGGGCGCCGGGGTCGTCGAGGCCGTCGGCGCGGACGTCACCCGCGTCGCGGCCGGCGACCACGTCGTCTGCTCCTTCATCCCGGCGTGCGGCCAGTGCCGCTACTGCTCCACCGGGCACCAGAACCTGTGCGACGCGGGCAAGAACGCGTCCACCGGCATGTTCGCCGACGGCACGTTCCGCTTCCACGCCGGCGGCGAGGACTTCGGCGGGCTGTGCGTGCTCGGCACCTTCTCGCAGTACGCCGTGGTGTCGGAGTTCTCCTGCATCCCGATCCCGCGGGACATCCCGTTCGAGATCGCCGCGCTGGTCGGCTGCGGCGTGCCGACCGGCTGGGGGTCGGCGGTGTACGCCGCCGGCGTGCGGGCGGGGGAAACCGTGGTGATCTACGGCGCGGGCGGCGTCGGCAGCAACGCGGTGCAGGGCGCGCGTTACGCCGGCGCCAAGCACGTGGTCGTGGTGGACCCGGTGGAGTTCAAGCGGGACATGGCGAAGGTCTTCGGCGCGACCCACACCTTCGCCGACGCGAAGGAGGCGCACGAGTTCGTCGTCGAGACCACCTGGGGCCAGCTGGCCGACCACGCGATCATCACCGTCGGCGTCCTGCACGACGAGGTGATCGCCCGCGCCCTCGACGTCGTCGGCAAGAGCGGCAAGGTCACCATCACCGCCGTGGGTGGCGGCTGGATCGACGCCAACGCGGGCCTGTTCATCGGCTACCAGCGGCGGGCGCAGGGCGCGTTGTTCGGCAACTGCAACCCGCTCTACGACGTGCCGCGGCTGCTGGGCCTGTACCGCTCGGGCGACCTGAAGCTGGACGAGCTGATCACCCGGCGCTACTCGCTGGACGAGGTCAACCAGGGCTACCAGGACATGCTCGACGGCAAGAACATCCGCGGCGTCATCGTCCACGAGCACTGAGGGGACCGCGACCATGACCATCACCACCCGCGCCGCCATCGCCCGCGCGCCCCACCGCCCGTGGGAGATCACCGAGCTGCAGCTGGACGAGCCGAAGGCGCACGAGGTGCGCGTCAAGTTCCACGCCGCGGGGCTGTGCCACTCCGACGACCACATCACCAAGGGCGACGCCCCGGTGCGGCTGCCGATCGTCGGCGGGCACGAGGGCGCCGGCGTCGTCGAATCGGTCGGCCCGCACGTCACCCGGGTCAAACCGGGCGACCGGATCGTCTGCTCCTACATCCCCGCCTGCGGCAAGTGCCGTCCCTGCTCGACCGGGCACCAGAACATGTGCGACGAGGGCAAGAACGCCTCCACCGGCATGTTCGCCGACGGCACGTTCCGCTTCCACGCCGACGGCGAGGACTTCGGCGGGTTCTGCACCCTCGGCACGTTCTCGCAGTACGCGGTGGTGTCCGAGTGGGCCTGCCTGCGGCTGCCCGAGGACATCCCGTTCGAGATCGGCGCGCTGGTCGGCTGCGGCGTGCCCACCGGCTGGGGCTCGGCGGTGCACGCGGCGGGCGTGCGTGCCGGGGAGACCGTCGTGATCTACGGCGCCGGTGGCGTCGGCAGCAACGCCGTGCAGGGCGCGCGCTACGCCGGGGCGAAGAACGTCGTCGTGGTCGATCCCGTGGAGTTCAAGCGGGACATGGCGAAGGTCTTCGGCGCCACCCACACCTTCGCCACCGCCAAGGAAGCACACGACTTCGTCGTGGAAACCACCTGGGGCCAGCTCGCCGACCACGCCATCTGCACGCCCGGCGTGCTCACCGAGGAGATCGTCAACGCGGCCGTGCAGGTCACCGGCAAGGGCGGCAAGGTCACCGTCACCGCCGTCGGCAAGATCGACGAGCACGCGGTGCACTTCCCGGCCGGCATGCTGATCGGCTACCAGCGGCAGCTGCGCGGCGCGTTGTTCGGCGACAGCAACCCGCTCTACGACGTGCCCCGGCTGCTCGGCCTGTACCGCTCGGGCGACCTGAAGCTCGACGAGCTGATCACCCGGCGCTACACGCTCGACCAGGTCAACGACGGCTACGCCGACATGCTGGACGGCAAGAACATCCGCGGCGTCATCGTGCACGAGCACTGAGTCCACGAGCACTGAGTCCACGAGCACTGGCGCGACACACCTCCCCACCCCCCCGATGGCGGCTCCGCAACGAAGCGGGAGATCGACATGCGCACACCCATCCCACGTTTCCTCGCCGCCTTCGCGGCGCTGATCCTGCTCGCCGCCTGTGGCGGCGGGGGCCAGGCCGGTCAGGGCGGCGCGGCCGCCGGGCCCCCGCAACGCGGCGGGAGCATCACCGTGCTGGAGCTGAACTCCTTCGCCGGCGCCTGGCCCAGCGGACTGGACCCGGCCACCAACACGACCGGCGGCGCGAACCTGTCCCAGATGAGCGCGATCTTCGGCGGCCTGTTCGCGCTGACCGCGGACGAGGACGGCGGCAACGCCCGCGTCGTCCCGGAACTGGCCAGCGGCTACGAACTGGCCGACGGCGACCGGACCATTCGCATCACCATCCGCGACGGCGTGAAGTTCAGCGACGGCACGCCGTTCGACGCCGAGGCGGTCGCCTTCAACTTCCGCCGCAACATCACCTCGACCTGCACCTGCGCCCCGCGCTGGCCGCTGGCCGAGCAGAACGGCATCAGCGTCGAGGGCAACGCGGTCGTGCTGCGGTTCACCCGCCCGTACGGCGCGGTGATCAACTCGATGGTGGTGTCCAACGTGAACTGGATCGCCTCGCCCACCGCGCTGCAGCAGATGGGCCCGGAGCAGTTCAAGATCACCCCGGTCGGCGCCGGTCCGTTCAAGGTGGTGTCCAACCAGCTGTCCTCGGAGCTGAAGCTGACCCGCAACGAGAACTACTTCAAGCCCGGACTGCCCTACCTGGACAACCTGACGTTCAAGTCGGTCGGCGGCGACCAGCCCGCCTACCAGGCGATCCTGGCCGGGCAGGCGCAGGCCTACGAGGGCATGAACACCACGCCGCTGATCGAGCAGGCGCAGGCGAACAAGCAGCTCACCGTCACCATCCAGCCGCCCACCTCGCCGTACCTGATCCAGCTCAACACCAAGACCGCGCCGTTCGACAACCAGAAGGCGCGCGAGGCGGTCTACTACGCGACCAATGTGGACGCGATCCGCAAGGGACTGTTCAAGGACTGGTACCCGGCCGCGCAGACCTTCACCGGGCCGGGCGGGCTGTTCCACCACGACACCATCGACGGGTACCGGACCTACGACCCGGACAAGGCCCGCGCGCTGGTCGCCGAGCTGGGCGGGCTCACCGTCGACCTCGGCACGCTCAAGAGCTACGTCGCCGAGCAGGTGATGACCGCGTTGCAGAGCCAGTGGGAGGCCGTGGGCATCAAGACCACGATCCACTCCGACCAGCTCAACGCTTTGATCGGCAACTTCAACTCGAACAAGTGGCAGGCCATGCTGCAGACCGCCGGGGCGTGGGATCCCGCGGCCGGCGTCGGCGTCGGGTTCCGCTTCGCCGCCACCTCGCCGTTCAGCGGGGTCAACGACCCGGCCCTGGACGACCTGCTCAACCAGGCCGCGGCCACCGTCGACCCGGCCACCCGGGAGACGCTGTACCTGCAGGCGGGCAAGCGGATCAGCGACAACGCCTACGCGCCCTACATCCTGGCGTTCGCCCCGGCCAACGTCACCGCGGCCGGCGTGCACGGGCCCGGCCTGACCACGAAGATCCCGCCGGTCCTGGTCAACACCGGGGTGCTGTGGGACCAGGTCTGGACGAGCCGGTGACGGCGATCGGCGCGCCGCGTCGGCTGCCGGGGCCACTGGCCTCGCCGGCGCTGCGGCTGGTGGCCCGGCGGCTGCTCACCGCGGTCCCCATCGTGCTCGGCGTCAGCGTTCTCACCTTCGCGGTGCTGAGCCTGATCCCCGGGGACACCGCGCAGCTGCTGCTCGGCCCGGAGGCCACGCCCGAGCAGATCGCCGCGCTCAACCAGCAGATGGGGCTGGACCGGCCCGCGGTGGTGCGCTACCTGGACTGGCTCGGCGACGCGGTCACCGGCGACCTCGGGAACTCGCTGGTCAGCGGGCAGCCGGTGACCGACGAGCTCGGCTCCCGGCTGGCCGTCAGCGGCGAGCTGGTGGGGCTGGCGTTCGTGCTGTCGCTGGGGCTGGCGATCCCGGTCGCCCTGATCGCGGCGCGCCGCCCGAACCGGCTCACCGACCGGGTGAGCATGCTGGTCAGCATCACCGGCCTGTCGCTGGCGAACTACGTGCTCGCGCTGCTGCTCGTGCTGGTGTTCGCGGTGCAGCTGGCGGCGTTCCCCGCCATCGGGTTCGTGCCGCTGGAGCAGGGGCTGGGGGCGAACCTGCACTCGCTGTTCCTGCCCGCGCTGGCGATCGCGTTCCCGCTGTTCTGCTTCTACACCCGGTTCCTGCGCGGTGACCTGGTGGACCAGCTGCACGGCGAGGACTACATCACCACGGCGCGGGCGAAGGGGATCGGGCCGTGGCAGGTGCTGCTGCGGCACGCCTTCCGGAACTCGGCGTTCGGGCTGATCACCGTGGTCGGGCTCAACCTGGGCACGATGATCGGCGCGACCGTGATCATCGAGCAGATCTTCGCGCTGCCCGGCATCGGGCAGATGCTGCTGTCGGCCATCAACAGCCGCGACTTCGTCGTGGTCCAGGCCTGCGTGGTGGTCTTCGCCGTGGTCGCGGTGGCCGCCAACCTGCTGACCGACCTGCTCTACGCCGTACTCGACCCGAGGATCCGCTATGGCGACGGTTGATCTGCCCACGGCGCTGCCCGCGGCGCGTCCGTCACGGGTGCGCGGCTGGCTGCGGCGCGTCGAACTGGGCGTCCCGCTGGCCCTGCTCGCGCTGGTGTTCGGCGCGTGCTTCCTGTGGCCGCTGGTCGCTTCCGTGCCCGAACCGATCGGCGGGGACGTGCTGGAGTCGAACCTGCCCGCGTTCTCGCCGGGGCACCTGCTGGGCACCGACCCGAACGGCAACGACGTCTGGTCCCGGCTCCTGCACGGCGGGCGGTCGTCGCTGATCGTCGGCGTCGCGGTCAACGTGCTGGGCCTGCTGGCCGGCGGCACGCTCGGCGCGGTGAGCGCCTACCTGGGCGGCGCGGTGGACGCCGTGATCATGCGCGTGCTGGACGTGCTGATCGCGTTCCCGTCGCTGGTGCTGACCCTGGCGGTGGCGCAGAGCCTCGGGCCGAGCCAGGTGAACACGATCCTGGCGCTGGCGTTCTTCTCGGTGCCCGCGTTCGCGCGGATCTCCCGTGCGGCGACCCTGCGGTTGCGGGAGCAGCCGTTCATGGTCGCCGCGCACCTGTCCGGCACGCGGGTGTGGCGGATGTTGTTCCGGCACCTCGCGCCGAACATCGCGCCGCAGCTGGTGACGTTCTCGATGCTCGGCATGGGCATCGTGATCGTGATCGAGGGCGCGCTGAGCTTCCTCGGCCTCGGCATCCCGCCGCCCGCGCCGAGCTGGGGCAACATGATCTCCCAGGGACAGGCGAGCCTGTCGGCGACGCCGATGCTCGTGGTCTGGCCGTCCCTGGCGCTCTTTGTGACCGTCCTGGCATTCAACCTGCTGGGCGAGACGCTACGGGGACGCTGGAGCGGCCGATGAGCATCGACGAACTGACCACCCCGGCGTCCGTGCGGACCGGGACGCTGCTGGAGGTCGAGGACCTGCACGTGACGTTCGCGGCCCGGGGGCGCACGGTCCGCGCGGTGAACGGGTTGTCCTACCGGCTGGAGGCGGGCCGGACGCTGGCGATCATCGGCGAGTCCGGGTCGGGCAAGTCGGTCAGCTCGCGGGCGCTGATGGGCCTGCTGCCGCCGACGGCGCGGATCACCGGATCGGCGCGCTACCGCGGCGTCGAGCTGCTCGGCCTGTCCGAGCGGCGGATGCGGCGGCACCGGGGCGCGGACCTGGCGATGGTGTTCCAGGACCCGGCGCGGTCGCTGAACCCGACGATGCGGATCGGCGTGCAGATCACCGAGGCGGTGCGCGCGCACGGCGACCACGACCGGCGCGCGGCGCGGGACCGCGCGATGGACCTGCTGAAGCTGGTGCGGTTGCCGGCCCCGGAGCGGCGGTTCCACGAGTACCCGCACCAGCTCTCCGGCGGCATGCGGCAGCGGGTGATGATCGCGATCGCGCTGGCGGCGGACCCGAAGCTGCTGATCGCCGACGAGGCCACCACGGCGCTGGACGTGACCACGCAGGCGCAGATCATGGAGCTGCTGCTGGAACTGCAGGAACGGCTCGGCACGGCGATCATCCTGATCAGCCACGACCTCGGCCTCGCGGCGACCTACGCGCACGACGTGATCGTGATGTACGCCGGGCGGGCGGTGGAGTACGCCGCGGCGCCGGTGCTGTTCTCGCGGGTGCGGATGCCGTACACGAAGGCGTTGCTGGGCGCGATCCCGCGCGTGGAGCGCCCACCGCACGCCGAGCTGCCGGTGACGCCCGGCCAGCCGCCGGACCTGACGAACCTGCCGCCCGGGTGCCCGTTCGCGCCCCGGTGCGACCGCGCGGCCTCCGACTGCGTGGCCGAGGCACCCCCGCTGACCGAACACGAGCCGGGACACGCGTGGGCGTGCTGGCACCCCTGCGAGGAGGACGCATGACGGCGGCGAGCTCCCTGTCTGGTGCGGCCGGGCGGGCCGGCCTGTCCACTCCGGACGGAGCGCACCGATGACCACTGTGGAAGAACCGCTGCTGGAAGCACGCAACCTGGTGCAGGAGTTCACCGTCCGGGGCCGGGGTGGCACGCGTGGCGGCGTGGTGCACGCGTTGTCCGATGTGTCGTTCGACATCCGTCCGCGCGAGACGCTCGGCGTGGTGGGGGAAACCGGCTCGGGCAAGTCGACCTTGGCCCGCTCGATCCTGCAGGCCCCGCGGCCCAAGGCGGGCTCCGTGCGGTTGCGCGGCGTGGACCTCGCGACCGTGAAGGGCCGCCGGCTCGCGGACGCCCGGCGGCACGTGCAGATGGTGTTCCAGGACCCGTTCGGCTCCCTCAACCCGCGGTGGCGCGTCACCGACATCGTCGAGGAGCCGATGGTCGGCTACCGCACCGCGCCGGCCGCCGAGCGGCGCCGCCGGGCGCGGGACCTGCTGGACCTCGTCGGCCTGAACCCGGACACATTCGGGCGGCGGCGCCCGCACGAGTTGTCCGGCGGGCAGTGCCAGCGGGTCGCGATCGCCCGCGCGCTGGCGCTCGACCCGGCGCTGATCGTGTGCGACGAAGCGGTGTCCTCGTTGGACGTGCTGATCCAGGCGCAGGTGCTGAACCTGTTCGAGCGGCTGCGGTCGGAGCTGGGGCTGTCCTACCTGTTCATCTCCCACGACCTGGCGCTGGTCAAGCAGGTCAGCGACCGGGTCGGGGTGATGCACCTCGGGCAGCTGTGCGAGATCGGCCCGGCGGAGGAGATCTACCGCGCGCCCCGCCACCCGTACACGGTCGCGCTGCTGGAGTCCATCCCGCACGTGGACGCCGACGCGGCCGCGAACCGGCGTCCGGTCACCATCCGCGGCGAGCCGCCGTCGCCGATCTCACCGCCCAGCGGCTGCCGGTTCCGCACCCGCTGCCCGCGGGCGCGGGACAAGTGCGCCGTGGAAACGCCGCTGCTGCGCGAGCTGGCGCCCGGCCACCAGGCCGCCTGTCACTTCTCGGAGGAGGACGTCTGATGGAGATCTCGCTCGACGGCAAGGTGGCGCTGGTGACCGGCGCCGGGCCGAACATCGGCAGCGGCATCGCGCTCGCGCTGGCCCGCTACGGCGCCAAGGTGGCGTGCAACGACCTGGACCCGGCGGCGGCGAAGGCCGCGGCCGACCGGATCGAGCGCAACGGGGGCACCGCGATGGCCGTCCCCGGCGACGTGACGGACCCCGAGCAGGTCCGCGAGTACCTGGCGACCGTCGTGGACGCCTGGGGGCACGTCGACATCCTGGTCAACAACGCGGCGCTGCTCGGCGGGCGCGGGGTGCTGGACGAGAGCCCGGACTTCTTCCAGCGCGCGGTGAACGTGGCCGCGATGGGCAACTTCCTCAGCACCCAGCTGGTCGGCAGGCACATGGCGGAGCGGGGGATCCGCGGCTCGATCGTGGCGATCTCGTCGTCCAACGGCTGGTCCGGCAGCGCCGGGGTGATCGCGTACGCGTTCCACAAGGGCGGGGTCAACAACTTCGTCCGGGCGGCGGCGATGGACCTCGCGCCGTACGGGATCCGCGTCAACAGCTTCACCCCGACCGCGCCGACCCCGGACAACCCGGCGCTGATCGCGGAGCAGGGGCCGGGCGGCGTGCTGGACAGGCCGCGCCGGGCCGGGATCGGCGGCGCGGACGGCGACGAGGAGTGGCGCCGCCCGTCGCGGTGGGCGGGGGAGCGGGTGCCGCTGGTGCCGATGGGCACGACCGGCACCCCGACCGACATCGGGCACGCGGTGGCGTGGCTGTGCTCGGACTACGCGCGCCTGATCACCGGCTGCGACCTGGTCGTCGACGGCGGCGCCCGTGCCAAGAACTTCGCCTACCACCCGGCGCCGGCGAGCGAGCTGGCCGGCCCGGCGCCGCTGATCCCGCTCGACGTGACGGGCGAGCTGGACCGGGAGGCGTGACCGGTCTCGCTGTCCGGATGAGAGTGCGGATGCGGTCGTGCTGGACGACGACCGGACCCTGTTGCGCCGCACGGGAATCGCGCTACCGGGCACGGCCGCGTGGATCCCGCCTGGCGGCGGCGTCGAGGACGGCGAGTCCCCGCTGGAAGCGCTGCGCCGGGCCCTGCCCGAAGAGCGCGGCTTCGTGCTCGACGGCGCCTGCCGCCACACGCAAGCAGCCCCGGAAGTTCTCCTCGACGAGGCGCTGGCCGCCGAGAACATCAGCGGCTTTCGCTGGCGGGTGATCGAGGCCGGCGCGCCCGCGGCGCCGGTGCGGGTCGGCGGAAGCGCAAGATAGGAGAAGCGCGCGGCGGCGATCCGGTCATAGGGTGCGGACATGACGAATCAGATGATCTTCGTGAACCTGCCCGTCGCCGACCTGGACCGGGCCAAGAAGTTCTGGTCCGACCTGGGGTACGAGTTCAACGCGCAGTTCACCGACGAGAACGCGGCCTGCCTGGTGTTCAGCGACACGATCTACGCGATGCTGCTGAGAAACGACTTCTTCACGACCTTCACCGACAAGCAGATCACCGACAGCGCCAAGTCCACCGAGGTGCTGCTGGCCCTGTCCGCCGAGAGCCGGGAGGCCGTGGACACCCTGGTGGACAAGGCGGTCGCCGCGGGCGGGCGGGAGACCCGCGACCCGATGGACCAGGGGTTCATGTACCAGCGCGTGTTCGAGGACCCGGACGGCCACAACTGGGAGATCATCTGGATGGACCCGTCCCAGGCCAACGGCTGAGGCTGTATAACGACCTATACGGCGCGGCGTTCAGCAGCCAAGCAGGCCGGCCAGCTCGCCGAAGTCCGCGGCGACCAGATCGGCGGGGAAGTCCCCGGGCCGGTCGGCCTGGCGGTGTGGTCCCTTCTCGGCGGGCCGCTCGACGAACGCGGTGCGCAGCCCGGCCGCGCGTGCGCCCGCCAGGTCCCAGGCGTGGGCGGCGACCATCAGCACCTCGCCGGGCGCCACGTCCAGCAGGCCGGCCGCGGTCCGGTACACCGCCGCGGACGGCTTGTAGTCGCGGGCCAGCTCGGCGGACAGGATGCAGTCGAACGGCAGGGCGGCGTCCTTCACCAGGTGAGTGAGCAGCGCGAACCCGCCGTTCGACAGCGCCGCCACGACGTGCCGGGACCGCAGCCGCGCCAGGCCCGCCGCGGCGTCCGG
>NZ_JBEXTZ010000132.1:0-18224 GCF_040614195.1 Amycolatopsis sp. NPDC006125 | reverse complement strand
GCCGCGGCACGGCCGCGGCGACGGGTCTGTCGGTCACCTGATCATCCTGGCAGGCCGGCGTCAGCCGACCTGGTCGGCCACGTGCTTGGCGATCTCCAGCGCGCTCGTCGCCGCGGGGGAGGGGGCGTTCAGCACGTGCACCTGGTGCGGCGCGGTCTCGATGAGGAAGTCGTCCACCAGCGAGCCGTCCGGGCGCAGCGCCTGCGCCCGCACACCGGAGCCGTGGCGCACGATGTCGTCCGGGCCGACCGCCGGCACCAGCCGCGCCAGGCTGGCCGCGAACCGGCGCTTCGACAGCGACCGCCGCACCTCCTCCAGCCCGGTCGGGTAGGCCCACTTCCGCGCGAGCCGCCACGAGCCGGGGAAGCGGGCGACGTCCACGAGGTCCGCGGGCGACACGTCCCGCCAGCGGTAGCCTTCCCGCCGCAGCGCCAGCACCGCGTTCGGCCCGGCGTGGACGCTGCCGTCGAGCATCCGGGTCAGGTGCACGCCGAGGAACGGCAGCGCGGGGTCGGGCACCGGGTAGATGAGGCCGCGCACCAGGTGCCGCCGCTCCGGCCGGAGTTCGTAGTACTCGCCGCGGAACGGGACGATCCGCGCGCTCGGCCGCAGCCCGGCGAGCTCGGCGATCCGGTCGGACTGCAGGCCGGCGCAGTTGACCAGCGCGTCGGCGCGCAGCACCTCGTCGCCGGTGGCGATCTCCACGCCGCCGGCCCGGCGGGGCCGGATGCCACGCGCCGCGGTGCTCAGCCGCAGGTCGGCGCCGTGGTCGGTGAGCAGCCGGACCAGCGCGGTGCAGACGCGGGGGAAGTCGATGATGCCCGTGGACTCGACCCGCAGCGCCCGCACGCACGACACCTCGGGCTCGTACTCGCGGGCCTCCGCGGCGCTGATCAGCTTCGCCGGGACGCCGTTCGCCTCGGCCCGCTGCGCGAGCACGCCCAGCGCGGGCAGTTCGGCCTCGCTGGTCGCGACGACGAGCTTGCCGCACACCTCGACGGGCACCCCGTGCTCCCTGGCGAAGTCCACAATGGACCGGTTGCCCGCGACGGACATCCGCGCCTTCGCCGATCCCGGCTTGTAGTACAGCCCGGCGTGCACGACGTTGGAGTTGTGGCCGGTCTGGTGCGCGGCCCACCGGTCTTCCTTCTCGAGCACGGTCACCGCCGACCCGCGCCGGGTCAGCTCCCACGCGGTCGCGAGCCCGATGATTCCGCCACCGATGACGACAACCCGGTTCACCACGCCGACAGCGTATACGCCGGCGACCGGGGCGCGGGGCCGTTCGGGTGACGGGCCTCAGGTCAGGGCGGCCACGTGCTGCCGGAAGTCGAAGCCCGGCGTCAGCAGTTCGCGGTCCAGCGAACCGCCCGCGGTGAACAGTTTGCGCGCCGCCATGTGGTCGGGTGTCCGGTTCACCGACTCGACGCACACGAGCTGCCCCGCGCGGAAGCAGAACACCGAGAACGAACCCGCGGACGGGTCGCCGTGCACGACCGCCTCGTCGTGGCCCGCGCTGATCCCCGCTATCTGCAGCCGCGCGTCGAACTGGTTGCTCCAGAACCACGGCACCGACGCGTACGGCTCCGCGGCGCCGGTCAGCCGCGCCGCCAGGCAGCGGGCGTGGTCCACGGCGTTCTGCACCGACTCCAGCCGCAGCGGGGCGCCGGCGTGCCGGCTCGGGTAGACCGCGCAGTCGCCGACCGCGGAGATCCGCGGGTCCGATGTGGACAGGTGTTCGTCGACCACGATGCCGTTGTCCACGGACAGTCCGGCGTCGGCCGCCAGCTCTGCGTTGGGCACCACGCCGATGCCCACCACCACCAGTTCGGCGGCCAGCACCGAGCCGTCCGCCAGCTCGACCCCGGTCACCTCGTGGCCGCCGTGCAGGGCAACCACCGACGCGTCCGACAGCACCCGCGTGCCCTGCCGCTCGTGCAGCTCCCGGTAGTGCGCCGACACCACGGGCGACACGGCCCGGCGCATCAGCCGGTCCGACGCCTCCAGCACGGTGACGGACAACCCGAGCTTGGCCGCCGCCGCGGCGAACTCCAGCCCGATGAACCCGCCCCCGATCACCACCACGTTCCGCGCCCCGCCGATCCGCTCGCGCAGCGCGTCGGCGTCCTCGCGGGTGCGCAGGCCCAGCACGCCGTCGAGTTTCGCACCCGGCACCGGCAGTTCCCGGTTTCGGGTCCCGGTGGCGAGCACGAGGTGCCCGTACTCCAGTTCGCGCTCGTCGGCGAGCGCGACGCGGCGGCGGTCCCGGTCGATCCCGACCGCCCGGCCGCACACCAGCTCGATGCCGTGCTTGTCGTAGAACGCCTGCGGCCGCAGCGCGAGCCGCTCGCCGGGCAGGGCACCCGAGAGGTAGGCCTTGGACAACGGCGGCCGCTGGTACGGCACGCCCGGCTCGTCCCCGACGAGCACCACCCGGCCCGGGTGCCCCTGCTCGCGGAGCGAGGCGGCGACCTGGAAACCCGCCTGCCCCGCGCCCACGATCACGACGTCGGTCACTGTTCCTCCGGCACGGTCACGGTCAGGCTGTCGAGTTCCTCGGTGATCTCGATCTGGCAGGACAGCCTACTGTTCTCGGCGCGCGGGCACGCGGTGTTGTCCAGCATCGCGTCCTCGTCCGCCTGCGGCAGCGGCAGTTTCTCGACCTGGCCGGGGTCGACGTAGACGTGGCAGGTCGCGCAGATCGCGTTCCCGCCGCACTCGGCGACGATCCCGCCGACCCCGGCTTCGATCGCGGCCTCCATGACGGACATGCCTGCCGGCACGTCGAACGACTCGGCCGAGCCGTCCTGCTGAACATAAGTGATCTTGGGCATGACGCTGCTCCCACCTCTCCTCGCCGGCGGCGTGTTGCCCGCAGAACGCTAACAGCCGGGTATTTCGGAAATGTTAGTTCCGACCCCGGTTCGCGCGGGGCCTGCTGTGCGGAAGATTTCGTCGAGGGAGGAGTGGCCGGCGAGTTGGGATGATATTGCCTCAGCCGACTCGCGGCAATCGTGCGCGGAAAAAGAGGTTCCGCTCAGCACTGGCTGTGACCTGGGTAAACGCGGCGAGCGAAGTGGCCGGAATTTGCCTTACCGGTAGCATCGGCCGCTTCTCGGGAACGGTTTGTGACATGTCGTTAACAGTGGTGCCACCTCCGCGACACGAGCACCGGCAGTATTGGGCAACGCCGCGACTTCCGCCGTCGCGGTGACAACCGAAAGGATCCGCATTGCGCGCACCGCATTTGCGTCGCACTGTCATGGCCACCCTTGCCGGAATCGCGGCGATGTTGTTGCTGCCACCGGCCGCGTGGGCGCACGTCTCGGTCTCGCCGGACACCGCCGAACCCGGCGAGCGCGCCACCGTCTCCTTCCGCGTGCCCAACGAACGCGACGACGCCACCACCGTCCGCCTCGAGGTCCGCTTCCCCGAGGACAAGCCGCTGGCCTCGGTCACCCCGCAGACCGTGCCGGGCTGGAGCGTGTCCGTCACCACGACGGAACTCCCGCAACCGGTCGCCACCGAGCACGGCACCATCAGCGAAGCGGTCACCGCGATCGTCTGGGAGGGCGGGCGGATCCCCGTCGGCACCTACCAGGACTTCCCGGTCAGCATCGCCTCGCCGCCCGCGGGAACGCTGGTCCTGAAGACCCTGCAGACCTACTCCGACGGGCAGGTAGTGCGGTGGATCGACGTGCCGCAGGCGGGGCAGGCGGAGCCGGAGCACCCGGCACCGACGTTGTCCGTCGCGCCACCGCCCGCTCCGGCGTCCACTTCGGACACCACCGCGCGCGTGCTCGGCGGGGCGGGCCTCGCCGCCGGACTGGTCGCGCTCGGCTGGGCCGCCGTCCGCCGCAAGACGCCGGCCCCCGCCGACGAGCGCGAAACGATCCGGGTGTAGGGCCGCGCCATGAGCAGGGACGGGAGCACGCCAAGGTGGGCGGCGCGCCTGGTCGTCGTACTCGGCGCACTCGTGGCCGCCGCGCTCGGCGGGGCGGGTCAGGCGTCCGCGCACGCGGTGCTGATCGGCACGACCCCGGGCGGTTTCGAGGTGCTGGAGACCGCGCCGCGGGAGGTCACGCTGCGGTTCAACGAGCCGGTCGAGCTGGCCGAGGTGACGGTGCTCGGGCCGGGTGGCGCCGCCGTCGCGGGGGTGTCCGCCCCGGCGCACCCACCTGGGCAACCGGACGTCGTCGCCGTGACACTGCCGGCCGGTCTTACCGAGGGCACCTACACGGTCAGCTACCGCGTGGTGTCCGCCGACGCCCACCCGGTGCCGGGCGCTTTCGCGTTCAGTGTCGGCTCGGTCACCGGCGGCGTGGCGGCGAACGCGGGCGAGCAGACCGCGGACGGCGTGGTGTCGGCGCTGTACGCGGTGGCGCGGTGGCTCGGCTACGCGGGGGTGGCCCTGCTGCTGGGCACCGCGTTCTTCGTCGCCGCGTGCTGGCCGGGCGGTGAGGCGATGCCCGCGGTGCGGCGGATGTTGTGGACCGGGTGGGGCACGCTGCTGGGCGCGACGGTGCTTGCCTTCGTCTCCTACGGGCCGTACTCGGCCGCCGGGACGGCCGCCGATCTGCTCGATCCGAAGGTTCTCGGCGCGACAGTGGGCAGCCGGATGGGGCTGCTGCTGGTCGTGCGCGTCGCGTTGCTGGGACTGATCGCCGCCGTGCTCGTCCACGTGTTCCGGCGGACGTCGTTCGCCGAGTACCAGGCCCGCGACCACCGGCGGCGGGCCGCGCTGGTGCTGACGGCCGGGGCCGCCCTCGCGATCACCTGGAGCCTGACCAACCACAGCGTCACCGGCACGCAGGTCGCGTTGTCGCTGCCGGTCGACGCGATCCACCTGGTGGCGATGGCCGTGTGGCTCGGCGGCCTGCCCGTCCTGCTCGGTGTGCTGCTGCGCTCGGGTGACGTGTTCGGCATGCGGATCGCGATCCCGCGGTTCTCCCGCACCGCGCTGGTCTGCGTCGCCGTGCTGGTGGTGACCGGCACCTACCAGGCGTGGCGCGAGGTCGGCAGCCTGGCGGCGCTGTTCGCCACCAGCTACGGCGCGGTGCTGCTGGCGAAGCTCGGGCTCGTGGTGGTGCTCGTGCTGCTGGGCGCGCTGGCTCGCCAGTGGGTCCGCAGGCACTACACCCACGCGCCGGTCGTGTCCAAGAAGCGCAAGGCCTACCGCGGCCCGGCGGAGCGCGAGGTCAGCCGGTTCCGGCGGATGGTCGCGACCGAGGCCGTGCTGGCCGCCGTGGTGCTCGGGGTGACGGCGTTCCTGGTGAGCGCCGAGCCGGCCACCGCCGAGCTGGCCAGGGAGCGGGCGGAGGCCGAGGTCCCGGCGCGGACCGGCCCGGTGAACGTCGTCCTGCCGTTCGACGCGGGCGGCGGACCGGCCGGGGCCGGGCAGCTGGCGGCGCTGGTGACCCCGGGAGCGGTGGGGCGCAACGAAGTCCACCTCGCGGTGCTGGACGCGCAGCGGCGGCCGAAGCAGGTGGCCGAGCTGACCGCGTCGCTGAGCCTGCCGTCGAAATCGGTCGGCCCGCTGCCGGTCGCGCTGCAGTTCATCGGCGGCGACCACGCCATCGCGGTGAACGTGCCGGTCAGCATGCCCGGAATGTGGGAGCTGGCGGTCACCGTGCGAACGTCCGAAGTGGACCAGGCGGTCGTGCGGATCCCGCTGGGAGCGCGCTGATGACCACGGACGCGCGGAGGTTGTCCGCACCGGAACTGGAACGGCTGCGCCGCCGCGCGGTGGCGGCCGTGACGGCGGGCCTGTCGCAGGGCCGGGTCGCGACGATGCTCGGGGTCAGCCGCAAGACCGTGGGCGTCTGGGTCCGGGCCTACCAGGCCTCCGGCGAGCAGGCGTTCCCGCCGCAGCGCCGGGGCCGCCGGGTGGGTGAGTGCCTTGCCCTGTCCGGCGAGCAGCAGGACCGGATCGTCGCGGTGGTCGCCGCCGGCCTGCCCGACGCGGCCGGCCTGCCGCACCTGCTGTGGACGCGCCGGGCGGTGACCGAGCTGGTCGAGCGCGAGTTCGGCATCCGGATCAGCCCGGCGACGGCGGACCGCTACCTGACCCGCTGGGGCCTGACCGGGCCGCGGGAGCACGTGGGCGACGGCCTGGCGGTGCGCTGGACCGCGCCGCGCGGGCTGCACGCGCTGGTGGCGGTGACGAACCGCGGGCTGGTGTTCTTCCGCGCCGGGCGGCTGCCGTTCGACGTGACGCAGCTCGTCGACTTCCGCAACCGGCTGCGCATGCAGCTCGCACGTGAAGTCACCGCGGTCGTCAGGGAATGGCCTGCGGCACAAGGGGAACTGCTGGAAGGGTGGTGCTCGGCGGACCGGAACGTGATCGCCGGGCTGACCATCGGCTGAACCACTCGAACCCGAGCCCCCGTGGTGCACTTCGCGCCGCGGGGGCTCCGGCATGCCCGCGATCGCTTGTTTCGGAACGGTGAACATGTCCGGTGCGCGAAAAATCTCCGAGGTGATTTCCGCGGATTCGGCCGCTCGACCGGGTGACGGCCAGGGCAAAAGTGTTCCGCGCGGCGTGGGAAAGCGGCTGTTCAGCGCCGCGTCGTGGATCCGGAAACATTCGCGAAAAGGTCGCTCGCGGGCGTTTTCGGGCTTCTGGTCAGGATCGGCCGGGCATGCCACGATGATCCCGGAATCAAGGTTTCCACAACGGACGGCGAAATTCCTGAGAGAAGGCCAAGAATGCGATTCCGACGTCATCTCGCGGCCGGTGTGCTGACGGTGGGCTGCCTCGGCGGCATGACCGTCGGCGCCGCCGAAGCGGGTGCCGAGGAACCGGTCGCGGCCGCCGACTGCACGGCGCCGGCGCCGGACGGCGACCTCCTGCTCCCCGGCGTGGACATCGCCGACGAGCTCCCGCTCCTCGGGCCGATCCTGCAGCCGCTCACCGACACGGTGGGCTCAGTGGTCGGCTCGACCTGCGAAATCCTCGTGCCGCCTGCCCAGCCGGAAGCGCCGGGCTCGGGCGAGCAGCAGCCACCCGCGGCGGCGCCCACCACGACGCCGTCCTCCGCGCCGAGCGGGAACAGCGCCGCGACGCCGTCCGGTGGTCGCCTGGCCGCCCAGGAGAGCAGCGGTGCCGTCGCCACCGCGCGCTTCGGGTTCGCCGACCCCCTGCCGTTCGGTCCCGCGCTCAACTTCGGCGCTCCCGGCACGCCACCGCAGGCCGTGGCCGCCGGAAAAGCCGACGTGGTGAGCACACAGCGGCCGACGGGCACCGCGGAAGCATTGCCGGTGACCCGGGACGAATTGTCTCAGCCGGTTCTGCTCGCGACTCTCGCCCTCACCCTGGTGAGCGCGCAATTGGTGCGCACCTGGGTGCGGCGAATGCGCGGGGAAGTATTCAGTGCGCGCACCGGCCCGCTGAACACCTGAACGCCGCGCATTCCGGTTTTCCGTCCGAACGGGTTCGGACGGTTGTGGAGAGAAAGGAAGCACATGCCCGAAAACGCTCCCCCGGGAGCCGGGAAGAGGCGGTCCCGCCGTCTCAAAACGGTGATCCCGTTGGCAGCAGTCGCGCTGGGCGCGACGACGGTGGCCGCCGTGCCGGCCGCCGCGCTGCCAGTGGGTGTCGGTCCCGTGCCGATCACCTTCACGTTGAACGACAGCAACGGCAACTGGTTCGACTCGGGCCTGCAGCTGTTCGGCGGCAAGTCGCTGGCCGTGGCGGAGCTGCCGCGCCTCGGCACGTCCGCGCTGGACGGCAGCATCATCCCGAGCCTGCCGGAAGGCGCGCTCGGCCTGCCGAACCTGCCGCTTGGCCAGCTCGACACGGCCCAGTCCAGTGGGCTGCTGAACCTGGACCTGGTCGACTCGCTGACCGGCCTGGCCTCCGGTGACCCGGCCAAGGCGATGCCGTCCCTCGGGCAGCTCGGCGGCCTGACCGACCTGCTGAACCTGGACAGCACGCTGTCGGCGGTGCGGAACATCGCGGCCACCGAACCGCGGGCGGCGACGTCGGCGGCGAAGGCCGAAGGCCTGCTCAGCCAGTTCCAGGCCGAGGTCGCGAGCCTGCCTGCCGACCAGCCCATCAGCCTGGACAGCCTCCCGGTCGGACTGGACCTGCAGAAGGCGCTGGACGACCTGGCGACGTTCGCGGTGAAGGGCCCGGCCATCACGGCCAACTTCACCATCGGCAGCCCGAAGAACCAGTCCCTGCACGACATCACGTCGCTCATCTGGCCCGAGGGCGCCCCGTTCTTCGAGCAGATGGGCGCGTTCGCCGGTTCGGACTCCACCCAGCTGACCGAGCCCGGTCTGTACGCGTGGACCTGCACGATCCACCCGTACATGCTGGGTGCGACCGTGGTCGACGACCCGCTCACCATCGGCCTGGACTTCGGCAAGAAGCTGAAGGTCAACTCGCGTGACCTGACGGTTCCGTCCAACGCGGACGTCATCCAGCAGCTGGTGCGCATCTTCTTCACCGCGACGGTGCCGGACAACTGGCAGACGTTCAGCACCACCGAGTCGTCGCAGTGGAACCCGGTCTTCCCGCCGGCGCCGATCCTGCAGTACGACGCCCAGGGCAACCCGGTGCTGGTGCCGATCCTGGACGCCTACTACGACCAGAAGTTCGGGTACCCCAAGACCCTGGACAAACTGACCCCGCCGCAGACCCCTGGCGTGGGTGAGGTCTGGATCGACACCCAGATGGAGGAGTACGCGGGCAAGGACTACGTCGGTGCCGCCACGAAGGTCAACGTGGAGAACTGGACGGTCGACCGCAAGATCTCCGGTTCGAGCATCAACATGAACAACCCGCACAACATGTGGACGGACAAGAACTACAAGTACCTGTACCAGACCGAGTGGTTCGACGACGAGCTGTCGGTGTTCGACCGGGCGACCGGTGAGCACGTGCGCACGATCGAAGTCGGACCGGACCCGTCCCACGTCATGACCCGCACCGACACCGACCAGGTTCAGGTCGCCATCAACGGCGGCACGGACGTCGTCGAGCTGTCCCCGGGCGCGGAGAAGATCGACCGCCGCATCCCGGTGGGTCCGCCGGGTGACTTCCCGCAGCACCCGCACGCCTTCTGGCTCAGCTCGGACGGTAAGACCACGATCACGCCGAACGTGAACCCGTACGACGCGACCGTGATCGACAACGAGACCGGCACCTGGCGGAAGGAGCCGACCGGCGAACTGCCGATCGCCTCCAGCATGATGTCCGACCAGTCGAAGTTCTACATGGCCGACTTCCTCGGCGGGAGCATCTCGTGCGTCTCGCTCGCGGAGGACGCCTGCGTCAAGGAAGGCAAGAAGGTCCACAACGCGAGCATCGACCTGTGGGACAACTACAACCCGGTCACCGGCCGGAACGGCACCAAGCCGTGGGGTGGTCTGACCATCCAGCTCCCAGTGAGCCCGGATGACAAGGCCCTGCTGGCCGCGAACACCTTCAGCGCCACCGTCTCGGTCGTCGATCCGAAGACCGACAAGGTGGTCAAGGAGCTGCCCTGCAACGCGGGCTGCCACGGCATCAACTTCGGTGCCAAGAAGGGTGGCGGGTACTACGCCTACGTGTCGAACAAGTTCTCGAACGCCGCTCAGGTCATCGACATCGACCCGAACATGGACGGGAACATCACCGACGCCGCGATCGTCGGTCAGCTGGTGCTGGCGCCGACCGCGGACACCAAGTCGGACGGCACGCTGACCGGACAGCCCGGCATGGGTGGTCAGGGCGTGCTGCCCATCCCGCTGGTCTACAACGGCTGGTCGCAGCAGGTGCCCGCCGGCTGGCGGGAGAAGCTGACCCCCGAGCAGCTGAACCCGATCGGCTGAGCTGGTTCCGCAGCAGCTCAACCTGATCGACCCATCCACCCCGTGAGGGAAACCGTGGTCCGGAGCGGCCAGCCCGCTCCGGACCACGGCCGTTCAGGAGACCGCCATGCCCGCATCCCCCAGGTCCTTCGCGCGTGCCCTGTCCGCGCTGTTCCTCGCCTCGTGCGCGCTGCTCGGCCTGGCCGCCCCGGCCGCCGCGCAGGTGTCGATCGTGCCCGGTTCCGTCAAGGGCGGCAGCACCGAGACCTTCGCCTTCCGCCTCGCCAACCAGCGCACCGACACCCAGAGCAACCGGCTCGAAATCGTGTTCCCGCAGAGTCCCCCGATCGCCTTCGCCGAGGTCAAGCCGGCCCGCGGCTGGACCGCCAGGATCAACCCGCGCCCGCTCGACCCGCCGCAGCAGTCCGGTGACCGCCCGATCAGCCAGGTCGTCGGCTCGATCGTGCTGGAGGGCGGCGCGGTCGGCCCCGGCCAGTTCGAACAGTTCCTCGTCACCCTCGGCCCGCTGCCCGAGCGGGGCGACCTGGTGCTCGAAACCGTTCAGGGCTACACCAGCGGCGCCACCGACCGGTTCTCCGCCGCGGCCGGCAATGCACCGGTGATCGTCGTCAGTCCCAACGCCGCACAGGGCGCGCCGCCGCCCGCGGTGATCGAAGCGAACCGGGCCGATCAGGTGGCCGCGGCTGCCGAGCAGCAGGCCGAAGAGCAGGCGAACAGCGGCGGCATCACCCCGTTCGCCTTCCTGTGGGGCGTGCTCGGGCTCGCGTTCCTGGTGGTGGCGCTGGTCGGGCTCCGCACCCACCTGCTGCACCGCCGCGCGCCGGAACCCGAGCCGAAGCCCGAGCCGGAGAAGGTGAGCAACGGATGACGACGCTGGCCAGACCGCCCGCCGTCCCGCGGAACCGCCGCGCGGCACGGCTGCTCCCGTTCCTGCTGCTCGTCGCGGCCTGCTGGACCTCGCTGCTGACGCTGGCCTCGCCGGTGTCGCCGGAGGCGCCCGTGCTGGTGTCGTCGGCGCCCGGCAACGGCCAGGTCACCCGGCCCGACGACATCGTCCTGACCTTCGACCGGCCGGTGCCCGCCGGGCTGTCGACGATCCGGATGACCGACCCGTACAAGCGCCCCGTCGACCCCGGCCGCCCGGTGCACGCCGACGGCCGGGACAACACGCTCTCCGTGCCGGTGCCGAAGCAGAAGTACGCGGGCACCTACACGATCGCCTGGAGCGTGCCGGTGAAGGGGACGGACGCGGCGACCGGGACGTTCACCTTCGACCTCGCCTCACGCAGCCCGGTGCAGGCCCCGCCCGCGCTGGACGCCCGGCCCGGGGTGGTGGTGACGGTCGCGCACGCGGTCGCACAGTTCCTCGCGTTCGCCGCGCTCGCGTTGCTCGCCGGGGTGGTGTTGTTCGTCGCCGTGGGGTGGCCGGCGGGCGCGGAGTCCACTGTGGTCCGTCGGCTGGCGGCCTGGGCGTGGGGCGGGCTGCTCGGCGGGACCGTGCTGTCGCTGCTGACCTTCGGCCCGTACGCCGCGAAACTGCCGCTGACCGACATCCTCGACGGCGGCCTCGTGTCCGGGGTGCTGGAGTCCGCGACCGGTCACGTGTACCTCGCGCGGCTGCTCGTCGTCGCGGTGGCCGGAATCGGGATCGCGCAGTTCCTGACCATGGCCCCGGCGGAGTCGGCGCGGGAGCGGCGGCTGCGCGGCGGCACCGTGCTCGCCTGCACCGCCGCGGTCGTGGCGACGTGGAGCTTCACCGGGCCCGGTTCGGTCGTGGCGGGCGTCGTGCACCTCACCGCGCTGGCCGTGCTCGCCGGGATTCTGGTGGTGCTGCGCCGGTTCCGTGAGGTCGCCGACCGGCCGAAGGCGCTGGTCGTGGTGTGCGCCGGGCTGCTCGCGGTGACGGCGGGCGCGGAGGTGTGGCAGCACCTCGGAAGCCTCGCCGGCTGGCTGTGGGCCGGGTTCGCGGTGCTCGTGCTGGCGCTGGGCCTGCTCGCACTGGCCGGACGGTTGTCGCTGGCGCAGACCGGGCTCGCGGTTGCGCTCGTCGGGGTCAGCACAGCGTTGTCCGTGGTGCCCACCGGTCCCGCGCCCGCTCCGCAGGCCCCGCTGGTGCGGCTCGCGTTGTCCACCGGCGCGCTCGACCTCGCGGTCGTCCCGGCGCGGGTGGGGGACAACCAGGTGCACGTCACGGTCCTCGACGCGAAACCGGGCACGACGATCACGGCCGAGCTGGCCCCACCGTCCGGCGCGCCGGTCCCGGTGTCCTTCGCGCCCGCCGCGGCCGGTCACCTGGCCGGTTCGGTGACCGTGCCGTCCGCCGGGCCGTGGGAGCTGGCCCTGACCGCGCGGGCGCCGGACGGGCAGCAGGAAGTCATCTACGGCGTCATCGAGGTGCGATGAGCACGACGACCGAGACCCGCACACCGGGAAAGCGGAAGAAGCAGCCGGCACGCGGGATGAACGGCCTGCGGGTGATCGCCCGCCGGGTCCACTTCATGGCGGGCATCGTCGTCTCGCCGTTCCTCGTGGTGCTGAGCCTGACCGGGCTGGTGTACGTGTTCAGCCCGCAGATCCACGACAACCTGTACCACTCGCAGCTGTACGTCAACGAGGTCGGCGCGACGCCGAAACCGGTGTCGGAACAGGTTCGCGCGGCGATGACCGCGCACCCGGAAGCCGTGCTGCGGCAGGTGATCACGTCGCCGGAGCCGGATCGCACCACCCGCGTGGTGCTGTCGGTGCCCGGTCTGGCCGGCGGCGAGGACGGGCAGGCGCGCACCGTGTTCGTCGACCCGTACACCGGCTACATCAACGGGGAGCTGACCACGGCAGGCAACCGGATGCCTGCCAACACGTGGTTGCGGGACCTGCACAGCAACCTGCACCTCGGCGAGCCGGGGCGGTGGTATGCGGAACTGTGCGCGAGCTGGCTGCCGGTGATCGTCCTCGGTGGACTGGTGCTGTGGCTCGCGCAGTCGCGGCGGCGCACGCGCACCCGCGACCTGTTCGTTCCGCCCCGCAAGACGAAGGGCGGATGGCTGCGGTTGCGCGGGGTGCACGGTCCGCTCGGGTTGTGGCTGTCGGCTGGCCTGGTGGTGATCGCGGTCAGCGGACTGCTCATCTCGCAGTTCACCGGCGGCCGCGGCAGCCAGGACCACGACCCGATGCGCCTGCGCGCGCCCACGCTGGTGGCCGCGCCGGTGGCCGTGCCGGATGGCGTCGAACCGATCGGCGTCGACCGGGTGCTGGAGATCGCGCAGGCCCAGGGGCTGCACGGGGAGCTGCTGGTGACGGCCCCGGCGCGGGCGGGTGCGGTGTACACGGTGATGGAGCGCGCGGCCGGGATCCCCCTGCAGCGCGACAACATCAGCGTCGACCCGTTCACCGGCGAGGTGACCGAGCACATCGGCTGGGACGACTACTCGTTCCTGGCGAAGCTGACGTCGGTCGCGGCGGAGTTCCACACCGGGACGCTGTTCGGGCTGGCCAACCAGATCGTGCTGGCGGTGCTGGTGACCGGCCTGCTGGTCCTCATCGGACTCGGCTACCGGATGTGGTGGGTGCGCAGCCCGTACAAGGGCAAGTGGAAGGCGCTGCCGACGGCGGCCTGGAAGCAGCTGTCGCTGCCGATGGCGGCGGCCGGGTTCCTCGGGATCGTCGCGATCACGTGGGTGCTCCCGGTGTTCGGGGCGAGCCTGCTGGTGTTCCTGGCGGTGGACGCCGCGATTTCCGCGCTGCAGCGCCGGAAGAAGCCGGTGCCGCGGGCCAGGTAGCGGCTGGCTATGGTGGTCGGATGGGTTCGGTCAGGCAGGTTCAGATCACGTTCGACTGCGCCGATCCCGAGCGCGTCGCCCGGTTCTGGTGCGAGGTGCTCGGGTACGTCGTGCCACCGCCGCCGCCGGGGTTCGACTCGTGGGCGGACTACGACAGCTCGCTGCCGCCGGAGCGGCGCGGAGCGGCGTTCGCCTGCGTCGACCCGACGGGCGCCGGGCCGCGGCTGTTCTTCCAGCGGGTGCCGGAAGGCAAGGTCGTCAAGAACCGGGTGCACCTCGACGTCCGGGTCGGCACCGGACTCGTCGGCGCCGAGCGGCTCGCCGCGCTCCAGGCCGAGCGCGAACGACTGGAAAAGCTCGGGGCGACCTGCGTGCAGGTCCTGGAGGCCGACGGGTTCAACGAGTCCTGCATCCCCATGCTGGACATCGAGGGCAACGAGTTCTGCCTGGACTAGCCGCCGCGGCGGTGGTGCGTCCCGGGCGTGTGGCCGTACGCGCGGCGGAACACGTCGATGAACGCGCTCGCCGAGGACCAGCCGCAGCGGTGCGCCACCGTCGTCACCGGGACGTCCTCGGCCAGCAGCCGTAGCGCGTGGTAGAGCCGCAACTGCGTCCGCCACGCCGTGAAGGACATGCCCAGCTCGGCGGCGAACAGGCGGCTGAGGGTGCGTTCGCTCGCCCCGGTCGCGGCGCCCAGCTGCGCCAGCGTGCGCGGGTCGGCGCAGTCGGCGTGCAGCAGTTCGCACACCGCCACCAGCCGCGGGTCCGACGGCGTCGGCAGCTGCACCGGCTCCCGCGGCGCGGCCCGCAGCTGGTCCACCAGCACCGCGCGCAACCGGCGCTGCTCCGGCGAACTCCGACCGTCAGCGGTCGCGGCCAGGATCAGCTCACGCAGCAGCGGGCTCACCGCGAGGACGGCCGGCTCGTCGAGGCCGAGCGGGTTCGGGGCCGCGGGCAGCCCGAGCAGGTGCAGGTCGGTCCGGCCGTGGGCCACGTGGGCGTGCACGCAGCCGGCGGGCACCCAGATCGCCCTCGTGCCGGGCGCGAACCAGGTGCCCGCGTCCGTGGTGACGGCGAGGACACCGGACCCGGCGTAGACCACCTGGTGCTCGTCGTGGCGGTGCGCGTCGATGCGTTCGCCCGGCGCCAGGACCTGGGTCCGGGTCGGCGCGTGCGGCAGGTGGCGGGTTTCCGACATCATCTGGCAGATTAACGGAAGCGCGCCAGCTCCCGCCACGGCGACGATGGGCCGGTGCGAACCATCCCCCTGCTCGCGGTCGGGCACGCGTGCGTCGACGTCTACCAGGGCGCGGTGGCCGCGCTCGTGCCGTTCTTCGTCGCCGAGCGGGCCTACACCTACGCCGCCGTCTCCGGCGTCGTGCTGGCCGCGTCCTTGCTGTCCTCGGTGGTGCAACCGCTGTTCGGCGCGCTCGCCGACCGGTGGTCCATGCCGTGGCTGCTCCCGGTCAGCGCGCTCACCAGCGGACTCGGCGTCGCGTTCGCCGGCGTCGGCTCGTACGCGCTGACCGTGGCGGCCGTCGCGGTCTCCGGCATCGGCGTCGCCGCTTACCACCCCGAAGCCGCCCGCGTGGCCCGGCTCGCGAGCCGCGGCAGCCACACCGCGATGGGCTGGTTCTCGCTCGGCGGCAACGTCGGCTTCGCCACCGCGCCCCTGCTCGTCGCGGCCGTCGTCGCGACCGGCGGGCTCGCGTTCTCGCCGCTCTTGGCCCTGCCCGCCGCCGTCGGCGCGGTGCTGTGCGCGATGGCGCTCCGCCGGATCTCCGGCACCGCGGCGCCCACGCGCGAGGGCGCAGGCCGGAACGACTGGGCCTCCTTCGCGAAGCTGTCCGGCGCGATCGTGTGCCGCTCCATCGTCTTCATCGGACTGAGCACGTTCGTCTCGCTCTACGCGCAACAACGCACCGGCGGCGGGAGCCTCGCGGGCACCGCCGCGTTGTTCGTGCTCTACGTCGGCGGCGCGGTCGGCACGGTGGCGGGCGGGCAGCTGGCCGCCCGGTTCGGCCGGATCCCCGTCGTGCGGTGGTCCTACGCGCTCACCACGCTGTCCGTGGCCGGGGTGGTGTTCGTGCCCGGCCCGCTCCTCTACCTGTTCGTCGCGGGCACGTCCGCCGGCCTGTACGTGCCGTTCTCGCTGCACGTCACGCTCGGCCAGGACTACCTGCCGAGCCGGGTGGGCACCGCGAGCGGCATCACGCTCGGCTTGACGGTGAGCATCGGCGGGCTCGCGAGCCCGGTCCTCGGCGCACTGGCGGACGCCACCTCGCTGCGGACCGCGCTCGCGCCGCTGATCGCGCTGCCCGCGCTCGGCCTGCTCCTGCTGTCCACTGTGGACGAGCCGGTCAGAGGCTGAAGCGCACCGAGATGCGGCCGGAGTGCCGCCGCGGCCAGGCCTGCAGCATTTCGTAGTGCTGCAGCGGCCACCGGCACACCACGACGTTCAGCGGGCGCCCCAGCTGGTGCATCAGCCGGTGCAGGAAGTCCTCCGCGTGCGGGGTGTCGAACGGGCCCAGCCCGGCCCGGAAGTGCACCACGCCCCGGTTGGACATCGCGATCAGCACGTTCACGTCGCCGAAGTAGTCGCGGAACCCGGACATCAGGTTCTGCCGCGATGTGGCGCGGCGGTCGGCGGGCGCGTGCGGCCGCGTCCACGCCACCCACAGCACCTCCGCCTCCGGGATCCACTCCTCGGCGGCCGCCGGGACGCCGCGCGGCCTGGGCACCGTCGCGGTGACGCGGCTGCGCATCATCTCCTGCAGGTACGGCTCGTCGATCAGGCTCCACCGCACCAGGTAGTGCCCGACGGTCGCCGGGCTCAGCAGGATCCGGAACTCGCGGTTGACCAGCTCCACCACGGCCGGGCGGCTCCACAGCCGGTGCCGCAGACCGTACTGGTCGGGCGTCCCGCTGATGATCGTCTTGATGGTCCACGCCTGCTGCGCCGGCGAGAGCGCGAGCTGCTCCCCGGGGCGGCGGCCGCGGGTCTTGGGGCGGAACGCGTCCTCGCCCTGGCGCCGGTAGGCGAGCACCCAGGCGCCGACGGTCTTGCGGGACACCCCGAACAGGCGCGCCACCTCCGACCGGGACACACCCGCTTCGACAGCGGCGACCGCCCGGCGGCGGAGGGCTTCCAGTGCATCGGGGGACAGGCTGCGGGCGTCACGTGTCGTCATGATCCGGCCCCGGCGAGCTGCGCGGCAAATGCGGTGCGCGCATCGTCTTCCTTTCGGCGATTGGCGGGCACAACGGACATTACGACCCCTCATGTATCCACCTCGTGCCCGCATTGTTAAGTGCCGATCACAAGAGCTGCCGGAGATTTTTCCGGGAAAGTGATCGCGTCCGGCGGGTGAGGCATAAATGTGTCACGCCCGCCCCGGGGAGGCCCGCCGCCGGCGCGCCGGGCCTGGCACATATTTGCCTCACGCCGGCCGGAGTCGCTGTCGCTGGGCGGGGTTCGGGTCGCCTCGTCCGGCCGGTCCCCGGCGCCGGGCGCGTGGCCGCGGCCTGCGGAAATGCGCTTCCCGGAAATGTTTCCCGGACGTGAACGCGTATTTCCGGAAATGCTTCCCGGTCCGATCGGCGAGGCTGGTCAGGCCGCCGATCCGCGTGCCAGGATGACGCTCTCCCCAGGTTTCCACATCCGCCCGCACGGAACCTGAGAAGCGTCCAAGAAAGCGAGCACGATGAGCGACACGGCCACGCGGATCGCCCGGCGGACGTGGTGGCTGCCGTGGCTGATCGGCGCCGCCGTCGTGCCCGTCGGCGCGGCCACCGCGCTGCAGGCGCTGAGCACCGGCCAGCCGCTCAGCCGCACGTCCTTCGAGCTGCCGCGCAGCGCGCACCGGGTCGTCTACGAGGTCACCGGTTCCGGTTCCGCGCCGGAGATCCGGTACGTCATCGACGGCGTCAACCGCACCGAGACGCTGCGCGACGTGCCCCTGCCGTGGCGTCTGGAGCTCGACCTCGAAGTCGGTCCCGCGCTCGGCGTGGTCCAGGTGATGGCGGCCAGTCCGGGCGGCTGCGCCGTCTCCGTGGACGGCGTGGTCGTGCACAGCGCGAACGCCCTGGACGACTGGACCTCCGTCTCCTGTTCCTCGGTGATCCGGCCATGAGGGCCCGCGCCGCGATCGTGGCCGCTGCGCTGGCGTTCGGCCTGCTGGCCGCACCCGCCGCGCGGGCCGAGACGCGGGTGCTGGACAGCTGCGTCGCCACCGTCACCGAAGGCGACGAGCTCGCGCTGAGCCCGCTCGCCGTGCTCGACCCGGTGGTGTCCGTGCTGGCGCCGCTGGACCCGCTGAACGTCCTGGTGCCCGCGTTCGAGACCGCGTGGCGCGCCACCCCGCCGATCGAGCTGCCCGCGGCAGGCCCGGCCGGGATCGCCGGGGACGTCATCGCCGACGCCGTGCTCGCGCGGCTCACCGGCATCTCGGTGGTCGGCCCGGTGCTCGACGTGCTCGTCGGCCCGGTGCACGGCCTGCTGGCCGGAACCTGCCGCATCACCGTTGTCCGGGCCGAGGCGCCGCCCGCGGACCCGGTGACCGCGCCACCACCACCGCCGCCGCCCACGCTCGCCCCGCCGGAGCCCTCGCCGCCCGCGGGCAGCGAGGG
>NZ_JBEXTZ010000131.1:0-18536 GCF_040614195.1 Amycolatopsis sp. NPDC006125 | reverse complement strand
GTCAAGGCGGGAAAGCGTGCCTTGACAACCCTGGTCGGCGACTAAAGATCGGCTGTGGATCGGGGGCGGGGGAGGTCTGGTTGGGGTGGTCGGTGCTGTTTCGCTGCCGGGCGGCGGTTTGTGAGTCGCTAGTCCCGGTCGTCCAGCAGTTCCGCTGGGTGCACTCCCATTGCCTCGGCCAGGCGGAAGAGCGTGTCGAGCGTGATGTTGCGCGTTGGGCGCGGGGAGCCTTGCGCGAGTCTCGAACGTTCCAGTTCGGCGATCACCGAGCGGGACACCCCCGCCCGGTCGGCGAGGTCGGCCTGGCTCAGGTCCCGGTCCCGCCGCAGCTTCCGCACGCGCGTGGCCAGGGCGCGTAGCCGGGCGTCCAGCGCCTCCTCCATCGTCACAGCGTCGCAGCCTACCAACGGTCCCGCTGAGCCGACTTTTTGTCTTTTCTATGCTACCGTGGAGGGGTGAACAGAGAACTCCCCGCCACCGGCCCCGCCTACCTCTACGACCTCGTGGCCGACGACCTGGCCCGTCGCATCGAGACGGGTGAGCTCGCGGTCAACACGCCGCTTCCGGCCGAACAGACGCTCGCCCGGCAGTACGGTGTCTCGCTCGGCACGTGCCGCCACGCGACGAAAGTCCTGCGGGATCGTGGGCTCGTGCGGACGATCCCGTCCAAGGGCACGTTCGTCGCGGAGCGGCTCAACCGCGCGGCTGTCTACTGCTTCGAGCCGTACCTCGTGGCCTAGACGACCTGCGCGCGCACCTTCCGCAGCAGCCGCACGTCCACACGCGCCGGCTCGGCGGCCAGCCAGTCGCCGATCACCTGCACGAACTGGTCCGGCGTCATCGGCGGCGCGGGCACGTCGAAGTCCTCGTCGGTGGTGATCTCGCCCGTCCGGCTCGGGTACACGATCAACGCGCCCCGGATCTCCGCGCCCGGCAACAACGCGCGGAAGGCGTCGAGAGCCTCCGGCAGCTGCGTCGCCCCGCCGCGGAAACGACGGTTGTCCCGCCACAGCTCGCCGTACTCGTCAGCCGCGTAATGACCGGGCAACCACGTCTTCGACTCGATCAACACCAGCCGCCGACCCGCCAGCACAGCGTGATCGATGTCGGCGAACACCGAACCCGGCCAGGCCAGTCCGTGGAAGATCCGCGCCCCCGGCAACCGCGTCAGGTACCGCTCCAGCAACTCCGCCGTCAGCCGCTCGCCCCACTGGTCCGGCTCCGCACCGGGCGCCCCGAACACGACCGTGCCACCGAACTCGTCATCCACCGCGCGCTCGGCCCGTGCCATCTCCCGGTGCTGCCGCACCAGCCAGATCGCCACCGCCGACGCCAGCACCAGCCACACCGCGACAGCCAGCGCGCCCGCCATGATCGGCAGCACCACCAGCAGCAACCACGCCAGCAACAAAGCCGCCGGAGCGTGCCCCGGCGCCGCCCGGTCCCCGGTCCGCGCCTTCTCCCTGGCCGCGTCCCACCACTCCAGCGCATCCGGGTCCAACACCGGCAACTCGGCCGTGAAACTCGGGTCCTCACCCAGCTTCCGCCCCGGCCGCCGCGCCCGCACCGGCGACGAGGTCGCGGCCGCGCGGTCCAGCGCCCGGTCGTACGCCGCGCGCTGCAACGGGTCCACCAGCACCTCGTAGGCCTGCCGCAACGCCTGGAACTCGTCGGGCGAACCACCGGCGTCCGGGTGCGCGGTGCGCGCCCGCTGGCGGTACGCGGACTTGATCTCCGACGTCGAGGCACGCCGGTCCACCCCGAGCAGGTCGTAGTAGCCCTCGCCACGCACGCGGTCACTTTATGTGGTCTCCGATTTCGCGCCACATGTGGCTAGAGTCAGCCGATGGTCCTCGACATCACGGACAGGCTGGGCATCCGCACCGGCCGCCACGTCGCGCCCGCCGGGCTCGCCGCGATCGTCCTCGGGGCCGCCCTCTTCGTCCTCCCACCCCACAGCACCCTCGCCGCGATCGCGCTCGCACTGGTCGGCGGCGCGGCCTTCGCGCTCGGCACCGCCCGCCGCGCGAACGGCCGGTGGTGGGCCCTCGTCGCCGGCCTGATCAGCGCGGCACTCCTCTTCGCCGCGCTGACCGTAGCCGGTCGCGGGCTCGCGCTCCGCGCCTTCGGCCAGGCCGAGACGTGCACGGTCACCGACCGCGTCATGATCGAGACCGGCGCCCGCTACCACCACTACGGCTTCGTGCACACCCTCGCCTGCGGCAGCGGCACCCTGATCATCCGCACCGACCCCGGCGACCGCGTGCCCGTCGGGACCGCGGTGCCGATCCTGACCAGCGACCTCATCGAACCGGACTTCGCCGACCGCCACCCCCTCCTGCTCGAGGTGCCCGCCGTGCTCGGGTCGATCGCGCTGACCGCCGTGCTGGTGCGGCGCTCCGTCAGGTCAGCGAACTAGGGTCCGCAGGCACGTCCACCGCGTGCCGCTGCAGCGCCTCCAACGGCACGACGTCCAGCGCCCGCTCGTGCGTCGACGCCAGCACCACCGGCGCGGCCACCCCCGCCTCGTACGCCTGCAGCCACCGCGCGGCCACCACGCACCAGCGGTCACCGGGCTGCAACCCGGGGAAGCCGTACTCGGGGCGCGGCGTGGACAGGTCGTTGCCGACCCCGCGCTGGTACTCCAGGAACTCCTTGGTCACCACGGTGCACACCGTGTGGCTGCCGAGGTCGTCGTCACCGGTGGTGCAGCACCCGTCCCGGTAGAAACCCGTCATCGGATCGGTGCCGCAGGGCTCGAGTTCGCCGCCCAGAACATTGCGATCGGTCGTCATGGCAGTCCGTGCTGTCGTATCCAATCGTCCTTGGTCAGAGCGTACTCGACGTCACCGTGTTCGGCCCCCGGAAGCGGATCCGGCCAGTCTTCGTGGAACGTGCGCACGTACCGCAAACCAGACTTCTCCATCACCCGCCGCGACCCGGTGTTCACGGCCATGGTGAACGCCACGACCCGCTCCACGTCGCCCTCGGCGAACCCGTGCGCGATCAACGCCCGCGCACCCTCGGTCGCGTACCCGCGGCCCCAGAACCGCCGCCGCAACCGGTAGCCGAGTTCCACCTCGCCGCCGCCGAGCGGGCGGAACTCGAACCAGCCGGTGAACTCGCCGCCCGCCTTCTCGACCGCGGCGAAGTACCCCTCCCGCCCGGCCACGTCGCCGGCGGCGGCGTCGCCCAGGTAACGCATGACCTCGGGGTCGCTGTCCAGGTCGGCCACGAGGTCCGCGTCGGCAGGGGTGAGGGGCCGCAGGATCAGCCGCTCGGTCTCCAGTCGCACGCCCCGATCATGCCCGGACCCGCTCCGCCGAGTCCCGCCCGGCGCTGATCGCCGTCAGGGACCGTCCCGTCGTCGGGATGGCCAGGTAGAAGATGATCAACGCGGCGAACACGTACCCGGCGGCGAGCACCAGCATCGACACGTGCGGTCCCGCCGCCGCGACCGCGACCAGCACCACCGACTGCAGCACCCCGCCGGTCTGACCGAGCCCGCCGGCCAGCGAACCACCGCTCGCGCGGGCGTGCGTCGGGAACACCTCCGCCGCGTAGGAGAAGCCGGGCACGAACAGGATCGGCCCCGCCACCTGCGTCAGCACCGACCCGAGCACCACCGCCGCCGGGTGGCCGGAGGTGACCGTGACCAGCAGCGGGCTCAGCGTCGCCAGCGCCAGGCCCAGCACGATCAGCTTCTTGCGCTCCACCCGGTCGATCACGAACGGCATGACGCAGTAGGTCGCGACCCCGGCCAGCGTCCCGATCGCCAGCAGCATCGTCCCGCTGGACAGGGACAGCCCGAACTCGGTGAGGATCGTCGGCTGGAACGTGATCGTCGCCCGCACCGACCACTGCACCCCGAACCAGAACCCGATCACCACCAGCAGCCGCTGCAGGTACGGCGGGCGGAACAGCATGCGCAGCGGGAACTTCTCGCCCGCGGTGTCCGGCGGCACGTCCGGGACCGCGGGCAGCGCGTGCCCGGCGGCCGCCACCCGGCGCTCCAGCGCGGTCGTGATGCGGTCGGCCTCGTCCAGCCGCCCGCGGGTGGCCAGCCAGCGCGGCGACTCCGGGATGATCGGCTCCCGCGTGAAGAACATCAGCACCAGCGCGACCGCCCCGATGCCGAACAGGATCCGCCACCCGACGTTTTCCATGGGCACCAGCGCGGTCGACAGGAACGCGGCGGCCACCGCGGCGACCCCGGACCAGAACACGTTGTAGGCGAGGTACTTCCCGCGCCGTGCGGCCGGGGAGAACTCCTGCACCAGCGCGGTCACCACGGCGATCCCGCCGCCGGTGGCGAACCCGGACAGCACGCGGAACACCAGCAGCGACGGCGTGTCCCAGGCGATCGCGGTCAGCAGCGCGGTCACCGTCAACGCGCCGAGGCCGAGGAAGAACGACCGCTGCCTGCCCAGGATGTCGCCCAGGAACCCGAACAGGATCGCGCCGAGCGCGGTCGCCACGAGATTGCCGGTCAGCATGACCGTCACCTGGGTTGCCGTCAGGTGGAAGTGCTCTTTCAGCACGGGCAGGGAGTAGCCGACGATCGACACGTCATAGATGTCGACGAAGTACGCGATGCCGAGGATCGCGAACGCGGCCTTCGGCAGTCCCCAGCCGGGGAGGCGGTCGATGCGGGCGTTGATCACGGCGCTGCCGCGGAGATCGGCTGGCAAGGCGGAGGTCCCTTCTTCCGGTGACGCGTCAGGCCATTACCGATCACGGCCGCGGAACCGGCAAGCGGGGTCACCGCCCCACGGAAGACAAGGAGTCGCACCGATGGTTGAGGCCATACTCGATCCGACGGGCGGGCGGCGCGCCGTCGCGCAGGGCGCCGCGGTGCTCACGCCGAACCGGCTCAAGCTGGCCGGCGCGACGATCGGGCTGCTGGAGAACACCAAGAAGAACGCGGCGCCGTTCCTCGCCGAACTGGGCAGGCTGCTCGTCGAACGGCACGGCGCGGCCGGGGTGGTCGCCCGCACCAAGACGGCGTTCGCCATGCCGATCCCCGAGGAGCAGCTGGCGGAGCTGGCGCGGACCTGCGACGCGGTGATCACCGGCGTCGGCGACTGCGGCTCGTGCAGCGCATCGGCGGTCGCGGACGGGATCGCGTTCGAGCGCCACGGCATTCCGGCGGCAGTCATTTGCAGTGACGCGTTCATCGTGACGGCGGACGCGATGGCCGGGATGCGTGACGCGACCGGCTACCGCTACGTCGTCACGCCGCACCCGGTGGCGGTGCTCGGGCCGGACGAGGTCCGCAAGCGCGCCGAGGAGGCGCTCGACGACGTCGTCGCGATTCTGACCTCGGTGGCGTCGTGACCGCGCCCGATCCCGTCGTCGCGCAGGAGGCGATCGAGTACTGCTACGAGCAGGGCTGGACCGACGGGCTGCCGGTGGTGCCCGCGTCCCGGTCGCTGGTCGATGAGTTCCTTGCACGGACCGCGCGCGCTCCGGAGGAGGTGATCGGCCGGGTCGAGCAGCTGGACCGCGAGTGCACCGTCGAGCAGGCCGCGATCAGCGCGGCGATGGCCGGGTGCCGTCCCGAGTACTTCCCGGTCGTACTGGCCGCCTGGGACGCGCTGATGCTGGACCGCGCGGCCCGCGGCGGCGGCTGGCAGAGCACGAGTGGGCCGTCGCCGATGCTCGTCGTCAACGGGCCGGTGCGCCAGGAGCTCGGGTTCAACAGCACCGGCGGCGTGTTCGGGCCCGGCTTCCGTCCGAACGCGACAGTGCCGCGCGCGATCGGTCTGATGGTGCGCAACGCGTTCGGCATCCACCCGCACGTCCTCGAACAGGCGACCCAGGGGCTGCCCGGCCGGTGGCAGATCTGCTTCGGCGAGAACGAAGAGGAAAGCCCGTGGGAGCCGCTGTCGGTGTCCGCCGGGCTCGGCGACAGGGTCAGCGCGGTCACGGCGATGCTGCTGCGCACCGTCGAGTACGTCGACAACCGGCACACCCAGGACCACGAGCAGGTGCTGTGGGACCTGGCCGACACGATGTCCCGCACCGGCGCGCTGATCTTCCGCGAGGCCTCCTACGGACTGGTGCTCGGGCCGGAACACGCCCAGCTGCTCGCCAAGAACGGGATGTCCAAACAGGACGTCCAGGCCTGGATGGTCGAGCACGTCGGCCGCGCCGGGCGGGATCTGTGGCGCGCGGGCAAGAGCCTGGGGGAGAAGCACGTGCGGGGAGCGTCCGATTCCACCGACGGCGACGACGAGTTCCAGCGGTTCCTGCCCTCGCCGCGGCACGTCCCGGTGGTCGTGGCGGGTTCCCGCAACGCGGCGATGTCGATGGTGGTGCGGGTGTTCGGCGAATGGTCCGGCAAGGCGGTGGCAGTGGAGGGAACGGCATGATCGACCAGACCGGCCTGGAGGCGATGCGCACGACGCTCGCCGCGGACGGCTACGCCCTGGACGTCGCCGAGGACGGCGGCCGGGTGGCGGTGCGGATCTCGGTGGCAGATCCGGCCGCGTGCGCGGACTGCCTGGCGCCGGAGCCGATCATGCGCGGCATCCTGCACCAGTCGCTCGGCGTGCCCGAGCAGGCGATCGACCTGACTTACCCGGGAGACCACGATGACCAGTGACCCACTGGCCGCGGCAGGTCCACTGTGGATGTCCGGCCGCCGGGCGATCGTGAGTGGTGGCGGACTGTCCGGATCGGCGGGCGGCGTCGGGTACGCGGTGAGCCGGGTGTTCGCCGCGCAGGGCGCCCGGGTCGCGGTGCTGGACCGCGATCCGGCCGCGGGCAAGCGGACGGTGGCCGACATCGAGGCCGACGGCGGCGAGGCGATCTTCATCCAGGCCGACCTGACCCGGGACGAGGACTGCGAGCACGCCGTCGCCGCCACCGCCGAGGAGTTCGGCGGTGTGGACGCGCTGGTCAACAGCGCCGCGTCGGGTGATCGCGCCGGGGTCTTCGACGTCACGCCGGAACGCTGGGACGAGCTGATCGCGCTCAACCTCAAGACGGCGTGGATGATGACGCGCCACGCGGCGGACGCGATGACCGGCGGCGGGGCGGTCGTGAACCTCTCGTCCGCGGCGGTCACCGCGGCCGGGCCCGGCACGGTGTACGGGATCGGGAAGGCCGGGGTGGAGCACTTCACGCAGGGCGCCGCCTCGACGCTCGGCCCGCGGGGGATCCGGGTGAACTGCGTGCGGGTCGGCGCGATCTGGTCCTCGATGGCGGCGCGGGACCTGCCCGAGGAGATGCGGGAGGTGCGGGCGAAGGGTGTGGCGCTGCAGACGGAGGGCACCGGGTGGGACATCGCGTACGCCGCGTTGTTCCTGGCCAGCGACCGCGCCCGGTGGGTTTCGGGCGCGGTGCTGCCGGTCGACGGCGGCGGCCCGCACCGCGCCGGTTTCCCGAGCCGTTCGGCCGACGCTGCCCGCAATCGCTAGGCGACCGTGCCCGGTGGGTTTCGGGCGTGGTTGTGCCGGTCGACGGGGCAGCCTGCGCCGGCCGGTTTTCCGAGCCGCTCGACCGACGCTGCTCGCTACCGCTAGGCGACCGCGCCTGGTGGGTGTCGGGCGCGGTGCTGCCGGTCGACGGAGGTGGCCCGCACCGGGCCGGTTTTCCGAGTCGCTCCGCCGGCGCTGCTCGTAATCGCTAGGCGGTCGCTCCGCCTGGGGAGGTCAGCGGGACCCGTCCGCCGCCTGCGTCCTTGTGGCCCGGGTCGGCGGTCGGGACCCGGTGCTGTCGACGGAGGCGGCCCGCACCGCGCCGGTTTCCCGGGCCGCTCCGCCGACGCTGCCCGCAACCGCTAGGCGGTCGCCCCGTCCGGGGAGGTCACCGGCACCCGTCCGCCGCCCGCGTCCTTGCGGCCCAGGTCGGCGGTCGGGACCCGGTAGTTGTCCCGGCCGGTCAGCACCGCGATCACGTTCACCAGGCACAGCCCCGCGGTGAAGATCGCGACGCCGACCCAGTTCGCGCTCTTGTCACCGGCGATGGCGGCGGCGATCGTCGGCGTGAACCCGGCGATCGCGAACCCGATCTGCGTGCCGATCGCCATGCCGGACAGCCTTACCCGCGCCGGGAACATCTCGCCGTAGAACGCCGGCCACACCGCGTTCGTCGCGCTGTAGACGACGCCGAACATCAGGATGCCCACGACGAACACCAGCACGTAGTTGCCCGACGCGATCGCCCCGAGGTAGGCGAAGATCAGCACCGCGCAGCCCAGCGACCCGCCGATGAACACCGGCTTGCGCCCGACCTTGTCGGCCAGCATCGCCCACAGCGGGATCGCGCCGAGCGCGACGACGTTCGCGAGCACGCCGACCCACAGCATCGGGGTGCGCTCCAGCCCGGCGGAGTTGACCGCGTAGGACAACGCGTAGACGGTGAAGATCGTGCTGACCGCGGCGATCACGGCCGCGAACACGACCCGCAGCACGTCGGCCCAGTGGTCCCGGAACAGCACCGCGACCGGCAGCTTCGCCTGCTCCTTGCCGGCCACCTCGCGCTCGAAGACCGGCGTCTCGTCCAGCTTGCGCCGGATGACGAACGCGGCGACGACCACCAGCGCGCTGGCCCAGAACGGCATCCGCCAGCCCCAGCTCTGCAGCGCGGCGGTCGGCATCGCGGCGACCGGCAGGAACACCGCGGTAGCCAGGATCTGCCCGGCCTGCGTGCCGGACAGCGTCCAGCTCGTGTAGTACGAGCGGCGGTCCTCCGGCGCGTGCTCGAGCGACATCGAGTTGGCCCCGGCCTGCTCACCGGCCGCGGACAGCCCCTGCAGCAGGCGCAGGATCACCAGCAGCACCGGGGCGAGCACGCCGACCTGCCCGTATGTCGGCAGGCAGCCGACCAGGAACGTGGACACGCCCATCAGCAGCACAGTGAAGACCAGGACCTTCTTGCGGCCGAAGCGGTCGCCGACGTGACCCAGGATGAACGCGCCGATCGGGCGGGCGACGTAGCCGACGCCGAACGTGGCCAGCGCCAGCAGCGTGCCGGCCGCCGGGTCCGAGCTGGGGAAGAAGATCTTGCCGAAGACGAGTGCGGCGGCCGTGCCGTAGATGAAGAAGTCGTAGTACTCCAGCGCGCTTCCGACCCAGGCGGCCACCGCTGCCTTGCGGGGCTTTCCGTGCTCGACCACGTCCACGCTCCTGTCGCTCCGTTGCGGACCGGATTAATGTACCGTCTGGTTACGTACCAGATGGTGAGTTAGCCGGACGAGGCTTGTCAACCCGGAGAAGGGGACGAAACGCTCAGTGCGCGGTCAGGTACTCGACCAGCAGGTCGCCGAGCATCTTGCGGTAGTGCTCGCGCCGGCCGGGGTCGAGCATGTCGCGCTTGAAGATGGCGTTGAACGTGTGCCGGTTGGCGGTGCGGAAGATGCAGAACGCGCTGATCATCATGTGCACGTCCAGCGCGTCGACGTCCTCGCGGAACGCGCCGGCGGCCCGGCCGCGTTCCAGGATGCGGGTCAGCACGTCCAGCGCGGGATTGGCGAGCGTCGACAGCACCTCGGACCGTCCGATGTGTTCGGCGTTGTGGATGTTCTCGATGCTGACCAGCCGGATGAAGTCCGGGTGCGACTCGTGGTGGTCGAAGGTCAGCTCGGCCAGCTGCCGCAGCGCCTCGACCGGGTCGAGGTGGTCGACGTCGAGCTCCTGCTCCCGGGCGCGGATGCCGGAGTAGGCGCGTTCGAGCACCGCGATGTAGAGGCCTTCCTTGCTGCCGAAGTAGTAGTAGAGCATCCGCTTGGTGGTGCGGGTCTTCGCGGCGATCTCGTTGACACGCGCCCCGGCGTAGCCCTGGTCCGCGAACTCGCGGGTCGCCACGTCGAGGATCTCGGCGCGGGTGCGCTCGGCGTCACGCAGGCGTTCGGCGCTTTCGGTCGGCATATGCGCACCGTAGGACTCACCGACTGGTTCGACCAACACCGGCCCGTGCGAGAGGAGTCCCGGCCATGAGGCGAGGGATCGCGACCGTGTGCCTGTCCGGCACGCTCGAAGACAAGCTGACCGCGGCGGCGGCCGCCGGCTTCGACGGCGTCGAGATCTTCGAGAACGACCTGATCGTCTCGCCGCTGTCGCCGGCCGAGGTCCGGCGCCGCTGCGACGACCTCGGGCTGTCGGTGGACCTGTACCAGCCGTTCCGGGACTTCGAGGCGGTGCCGCCGCCGGTGTTCGAGGCGAACCTGCGCCGCGCCGAGCGCAAGTTCGACGTGATGGAGCAGCTCGGCGCCGACACGATGCTGGTGTGCTCCTCGGTGTCGCCGGACGCGGTCGACGACGACGATCTCGCCGCCGAACAATTGCATACACTCGGTGTGCGAGCTGCTCAGCGCGGTATTCGCATTGCATACGAGGCGCTGGCGTGGGGCCGGTTCGTCGACACCTACGACCACTCGTGGCGGATCGTGCGGCGTGCCGACCACCCGGCGGTCGGCCTGTGCCTGGACAGCTTCCACGTGCTCTCCCGTGGCAGCGACCTCGCGTTGATCCGGACGATCCCGGGCGAGAAGATCTTCTTCCTGCAGCTGGCCGACGCGCCCCGGCTGCACATGGACGTCCTGCAGTGGAGCAGGCACCACCGGCTGTTCCCCGGGCAGGGCGCCTTCGACCTGACCGCGTTCGTCGGGCACGTGCTCGCCACCGGCTACTCCGGGCCGTTGTCGCTGGAGGTCTTCAACGACGTGTTCCGGCAGGCCGACCCGGGGCGCGCGGCGGTAGACGCGATGCGGTCGCTGCTCGGGCTGGAGGAATCGCTGGGCGAGCCCGCGATCGCCGCGCCGGAACTGACCGGGCACGCGTTCACTGAGCTGGCCGTGGACGAGACCACCGGCCCGCGACTGGCCGCGGCGCTGACCGCCATGGGGTTCGCGCGCACCGGGCAGCACCGGTCGAAGCCCGTGCAGCTGTGGACCCAGGGCGAGGCGCGGGTGTTGTTGAACGCGACCGGCGGGCCCACCGAGATCAGCGCGCTGGCGGTGGAGAGCGCGGACCCGGTGCGTTCGGCGGAGCGGGCGGAGTCCTTCCACGCGCCCGTGCTGCCCCGCGAGCACCGCGCCGGCGAGGCGGACCTCTCCGCGGTGGCCGCCCCGGACGGCACGGCCGTGTTCTTCTGCCGCGAGGGCTGGCTCTCGGACTTCACGCCGACCGGCGAGACGGCCGCGGGCGCCGGGTTGCTGGGCACCGACCACGTGTCGCTGAGCCAGCCGTTCGACAACTTCGACGAGGCCGCGTTGTTCTACCGCACGGTGCTCGGCCTGCACCCGGAGATGCCGACGGAGTTCGCCGCGCCGTTCGGGCTGATCCGCAGCCGTGCGGTGACCAACCCGTCCAACACGGTGCGGATCGCGCTGAACGTGGCGCTGCTGCGCCGCGGCGAGTGGGCGCCCGGCGTGCCCGACCCGCAGCACATCCTTCACCAGCGACGACGTGCTGGCCACGGCCAAGGCGATGCACGCGGCCGGCGCGCCGCTGCTGGAGATCCCGGGCAACTACTACGACGACCTGGACGCCCGGCTGGCCCCGCCGCCGGACCTGCTCGCCGCCCTGCGCGAGTACTCGGTGCTCTACGACCGCGACGAGGACGGCGAGTTCCTGCACTTCTACACCGAGGTGCTGGGTTCGCGGGTGTTCTTCGAGGTGGTCCAGCGCATCGGCGGCTACCGCGGTTACGGGGCCGCCAACGCGCCGGTGCGGATGGCCGCGCACCGGCGGTTGCGGCTGGCGCGTCAGTCCGGCTGAGCGAAGACCTCGGGGTAGGCGGTGAACACCGGGTTCGCCGCCACCCAGTCCCACAGCTCGCCGGTGAGGTCGCCATAGATCTCGGCTTCCACCATGTCCGCGCACTCGCCGCCGCGCTCGAGCAGGGCAGCGCCGCGGTCGTTGTGCGCGAAGGCGGCGTCCACGTCGGTGTACTCCTCGATGACGACGTAGCTGCCCGGCTCCCCGGAGAACCACCGGTAGGTCAGTGTGCCCGGCTCGGTCGCGGCCTGGTCGCGCAGCGCGCGGGCGACCTCCTCGAACCCCTGCTCGTCGTGGACGTCGAACCGGGCGCGCACGTAGAAGCTCATGACCGCATCCAACCAGTGAACCGGCCCATCCGGTCCCGCTTCGGCGCCGAACAAAGGGCGTCGGTGTGAGGGAGGATGACGGCATGGACGATCCGGTCCGGGCGATGCGCCCGGCCGCGCCGGGGCAGGCGGGCCCCTCGCCCGAGGACCTGATGGCTCAGGTCGCGCGGGGGAGCGAGGCGGCGTTCGAGCAGCTCTACGACGTGGTGGCCGGCCCGGTGTTCGGCGTGGTGCGGCGGGTGGTGCGCGACGTGGCCCAGTCCGAGGAGGTCGCGCAGGAAGTGCTGGTCGAACTGTGGCGCACCGCCGCGCGGTACGACCGTGGGCAGGGCAGCGTGCTGAACTGGTCGCTGACCCTGGCGCACCGCCGCGCGGTCGACCGGGTGCGGTCGGCGCAGGCGCGCACCGACCGCGAGCAGCGGGCCGGTGCGATGGCGCCGGGGCGGGAGTTCGACGAGGTGCTGGAGGCGGTCACCGCTCGCCTGGAGCGGGAGCAGGTGCGCCGCTGCCTGAACGGGCTGACCGAGCTGCAACGCGAGTCGATCATGCTGGCCTACTACGGCGGCCACACCTACCCGGAGGTCGCGGACCTGCTGCAGAGTCCACTTGGGACGGTCAAGACGAGGATGCGGGACGGGCTGATCCGCCTGCGCGACTGCCTGGGGGTGACGCGGTGAACCCGGACGTCCACACGCTGACCGGGGCCTACGCCCTCGACGCGCTCGACGAGCTGGAGCGGCGCCGGTTCGAGGAGCACCTGGCCGAGTGCGCGGACTGCGAGCGCGAGGTGGCCGAACTGCGCGCGACGACGGCCCGGCTCGGGGCGGCGGTGTCCGAGACGCCGCCCGTGGCGCTGCGGGACCGGGTGCTGCGGGACGTGCGCCAGGTCCGGCAGGAGTCACCAGGCCGCCGGGCGCCGACGCGGGGTTCCCGTAACTGGACGACGCGGTTCCTCGCGGCGGCGGCCGTGATCGCGATCGCCGTCGCGGCGGTGGCCGGGGTGCTCGCGGTGCGGGCGGAGCGGCAGCTGGAGACCGCCCAGGAGCAGTACGCGGCGGTGACGCGGCTGTTGTCGGCGCCCGACGCGCAGACCCTGAACGGCGCGGACGCGGGCATCCCGGGCGAGGCGCGGATGGTGATGTCGCCCAGCCAGGACCGGGCGATGCTGATGATGACCGGCATGCCCGACCAGCCGGCCGACGTGACGTACCAGGCGTGGACGATCGACGCGGCGGGCCCGCACCCGGCGGGGGTGATGGGGCACGCCGGAACGACCGGGGCGCCGCTGATGCTGGCGGGCCTGGCGGGGGTGCGCACGGTCGCCGTGACGATCGAACCCGCCGGCGGCTCGGAGCAGCCGACCAGCGCGCCGGTGGTGCTGTTCACGATGCCGGCGTGACGGTGCCCGGTGGCCGGGGTGCTCCGGCCACCGGGCCATCAGCACTGGCCAACACCCGACAGCGCTGGCGCCGGCGACCGGGAGATGACCGCTGCAAGCGGCGTCGTCCGATGAGGGGGCCGAGCCCGGATCGCCACCACGCCGGCCACGCCCCGGGCCGCCCCGCGACGGCCATCGCCACCGGCATCGAGTCGAAGAAGGAGTCCCGGCGCGTCACGCGGCCATCGGCGGTCAGCCACAGCTCGTCCACCGCGCGGAAGGCGAGCGGCTTGCCGCGCAGGGTTCCGCTCAGCCGCAGCTCGATGAACAGCCGGTCCTCCCGTCCGGCCCACGACAGCACCTCGCCCCGCAGGTCAGGCAGGAACCCGAGCAGCCGTTCGGCCTCCTGCCCCCACGCCTGCCTGCCCCGCGTCGGCGGCACCATCGGCTGGTTCAGCTCGACGTCCTCCGCGAGCAGTGCGTCCCACGCCTGCCGGTGTGGCCGCGCCCAGCCCTCGGCGAAGGCCGCCACGGCCTTCTCGTGCACGGCGGTCCAGTCGGTCATCGTCGACCTCCTTCTTGCAACGGTTGCAAGAAGTGTACGGTTCGAAAACCGGGCAGGCTGAACTACCCTCGAATTCGTGCCAGTCGACGTGCGCACCGAAATCGTGGTCGCGCTGCCCCGGGAAAAGGTGGCGTCCTACGCGGGCGACCCGTCGAACGCGCCCGAGTGGTACGCCAACATCCTGGACGTCGAATGGGAAACCCGCCCACCGCTGCGCGAGGGCACCCGGCTCGGATTCGTGGCGCGTTTTCTCGGCCGGACCCTGCGGTACACGTACGAGGTGATCGAACTCGTGCCCGGCGAACGGCTCGTGATGCGCACCGCGCAGGGCCCGTTCCCCATGGAAACCACCTACAGCTGGGAATCCCTGGACGCGCACAGCACTCGGATGGTCTTGCGCAACCGCGGCGAGCCGAGCGGATTCGCGAAGGTGGGCGCCCGCGTGATGGCCGCCGCGGTGGAACGCGCGAATCGCAAGGATCTGCGCAGGCTGAAGAACCTGCTCGAAACGGGACGGCCCTAGTGCGCCGCCACCCCGTTTCCTCCAGTGCGCTCGCGGCGGTCGGGTACGACGCGGCACGGCGCATTCTGGAGGTGGAATTCCTGCACCACGGCATTTACCGGTACCTGGGCGTGGAAAGCGCTATCTACCGCGCGTTGCTGGCCGCGGAGAGCAAGGGCCGCTACTTCCAGGCCCGCATCCGCGACCGCTACCCGCACGAGCGGCTCGCCTGAACCGTTCGCCGTCCGTTCGCCTGCGCGTCGTCTGCGGTCCCCGCCCGGGTCGGAATCGGCGGTTTTGATCCCTTCGCACGGTTCCCACCACAGGAGGTCGTCATGGCTCCACTTTCCCGGCGTGATCTGCTGCGCACCGGCGCGGCGAGCGGTCTGGGCGTCATCGTCGCGGGCAGCGTCGACGCGATCGCGGCGCCCGCCGCGGCCGCGGAGGTCACCCGCGCCACCGGCTACGGCCCCCTCGTCGACGACCCCGCCGGCCTGCTGGCGCTGCCGAAGGGCTTCCGGTACAAGGTGATCGCGCAGTCCGGCGTGACGAAGCTGGAGACCGGTGAATTCACCCCGAGCGACCCCGACGGCATGGCGTGCTTCCGCAGCGGCCGGGACTTCGTGCTGATCAACAACCACGAGATCGGCGGCAGCGAGCCGCACCGCACGCCCGCGCTGGCCGGCCTCACCTACGACCCGGGCGCGGGCGGCGGCACGACGACCATCGTGGTGGACCGGGAGGGCAACCGGAAGAGCGAGTACGTCAGCCTGGCCGGCACGCACAACAACTGCGCGGGCGGCGAAACCCCCTGGGGCACATGGCTGACCTGCGAGGAGACCGAGCAGCGCGCCGGTGGCGTGTACCAGAAGGACCACGGTTACGTGTTCGAGGTGGACGCGTTCGACCGCGACGCGAACCTCGAGCCGGTCCCGCTGAAGTTCCTCGGCCGCTACTCGCACGAGGCCGTTGCCGTCGACCCGAAGACCAGCGAGATCTACCTGACCGAGGACGCGAGCGGGCCGAACGGCCTGTACTTCCGGTGGGTGCCGCCGAAGGGTTTCCGCGGGGGCAAGGGCGCGCTGCGGGCGCTGGCGTTGTCCGAGGGCGGCGACACCGCGGGCCGGCTGCAGGCGATGAGCGCGTTCAAGGGCAGCAGGCACATCGGCGACCTGTCGGAGGCGACCACGCCCGGCACCCGCTACAAGGTCCGGTGGGTCGACGTGCCCGACCGGGACGCGCGGACCGTGTCGGTGCGCAAGCAGTTCGAGCCGGGCCAGGTGACCCACAGCCGCAAGCTGGAGGGCGCCTACTGGGGTGACGGCGGGGCGTACTTCGTCGCAAGCTACGCCCGGATCAGCGACGGCAGCGTCAACGAGCACGACGGCCAGGTGTGGTTCTACGACCCGCGCGCGGAGACGATCGAGCTGAAGACGATCTACGGCGTGAACCCCGACCCGGAGGCCGACACCGACTACGACGGGCCGGACAACATCACCGTGTCCCCGCACGGCGGCCTGATCCTCGCCGAGGACGGGGAGGGCCTGAGCCACCTCGTCGGCGTCACGCGGGACGGCAAGTCCTACCCGCTGGCGCGCAACGACCTCAACGACAGCGAGTTCACCGGGCCGGTGTTCAGTCAGGACGGGCGGATCCTGTTCGCCTGCATCCAGAGCCCCGGCCACGTCTTCGCGATCACCGGCCCATGGGGCGACTGCTGAGCGGGTGATCCAGCTCATCACCGCTGGAGCCTCACACCGGTGTGAAGCTCTAGTTTCGGCGGCATGAGCGTTTTCGTCGTACACCGCAACGGCCGTCCGGCCACCACCGAGGATCTGGCCCCGCTCGCCTTCGCCGGGTACGCCCACTTCACGGCGATGCAGGTGCGCGGCGGCCGGATCCGCGGCCTCGACCTGCACCTGAACCGGCTGCGTGCCGCGTCGGCCGAGCTGTTCGGCCGGGCGCTGGCCGACGACGTGGTGCTCGCGCACCTGCGGGCCGCGTTGCGTGAGGGACCGGAGGACGTCTCGCTGGGCGCCACCGTGTACTCGCCGGAGTTCTCGACGGCGGACGCCGCGCCCGAGTTGCTGGTCCGCACCGGACCGGCCACCGACGGCCCGGCCGGACCGTTGAGCCTGGCGACGTTCGAGTACGAGCGGGTCCTGCCCGCGTTCAAGCACGTCGGCGAGGTGGCCAAGACCTACTTCCCGCGGCAGGCGGTGGCGCGCGGCTTCGACGACGCCGCGTTCGTCGACCGCCACGGCCGGCTCACCGAGGCGTCCATCTGGAACCTGGCGTTCTGGGACGGCGCCTCGGTGGTCTGGCCCGAGGCGCCGGTCCTGGGCGGCATCACGATGGGCATCCTGCGGCGGCAACTCGACCGGCTCGGCGTGCCGCAGCGATCGCAGGTCCTGACCACGGCCGATCTGCGTGACCTGCGCGGCGCGGTGGTCATGAACTCCTGGACACCCGGCGTGGCGGTGCGCCGGATCGACGACGTGGAGCTGGCCACGCCGGAGTCCTTTGTGGAGCTGTTGCACCGCGCGTACGCGGAGGAGCCGCTGGTCGCCCCGTGACGGCGGTCAGCGCGCGAACCGCCGGGCGAACTCCGCCACACCGGTCGGCCGGACAGCGGGGTAGCGGTCGTTGTCGAGCGGGTCGAGCTTGGCCTTCCCGGTGACCATGGCCCAGACGTACTGAAGGGCGACGAAGTCCGCGGGGCCGGTCGCGACGGCCCGGCGCCGCCGGATCTCGGCCTCCAGTTCGCCGACGTCGCCGCGCACGCGGAGTTCGAGACGCCTACCCGAGCCACGCTGCAGCGCGTCGTGGAACTCCTTCATCGTGAGCACGTCCCCGGCGACGCGGACCGGCCGCCCGGCGACGGCCGGATCGAGCGCCGCTTCGGCGGTGTACTCCGCGGTGTCCGCCACCGTGGTGAAGTCGCAGGGCTGGTCGCCGTCGCCCCAGTAGGCGAAGGTGTCGTTGTCCCAGTCGACGATCTCCAGGAACGGCGCGGTCATCACCTCGGTGAACGCGCCGTTCAGGACCGACGTCACCTGTACGTGGGTGCCGTCGAACGCCTGGTGAGCCCGGCGCCGGTGGTCGAGGAAGACGTTGTCGCCGTCGTCCAGGCGGAACAGGTCGACGGCGAAGTCCGACGGGATCAGGCGCGGCACTCCGGCCTTCTCGGCGGCGCGCAGCAGAGCCGTCTGCCCGTCGACCACGACGTCTTCCCCGCCCTGCAGAGCGGAAATCGCGACGTCCGCGCCTTCGAGTGACCGGGCGAGGCGTTCCGGCCCGTCGGTGAGCGAGCCTTCGGCGATCGTCACGCCCTTGTCCGCGAGCGCTTCGACCGTCTCCCGCTTGCTGGAGGGCCGGACCAGCGCCCGGACGCGGACGTCGCGCCGGAGCAGGCTGTCCACGATCGCGCCGCCGAGCATGCCGGTCGCCCCGGCCACGAAAACCTCTGTCACTGCCGTTCCTCTCGTCACGTTGACGTGTCCGGCGTCGAAGCTAATCCTTGAAATCAGTTACAAGGTCAAGTCGCGGAGGCGGACGGATGCGCATCGGAGAGCTCGCGCGGCGAACCGGGGTGGACGAGCAGCTGCTGCGGTACTACGAGAAGCAGGGGTTGCTCCAGCCGGCGCGGACGCCGAACGGTTACCGCGACTACGCGGAGGACGACGTGACGGCGGTGCGCCGCATCCGGGAGCTGCTCGCGGCCGGGCTGACGACGGCCGGCATAGCCGAGATCGGGACATGCGTGCGGGGCGAACCGCCGACCCCCGCCTGCGACGGCGTGCTGGAGCGACTGCGCGCGGAACGATCCCGCATCGACGCGACGATCGCCCGGCTGCAAGGCGCACGGACGGCACTGGACACGGTGATCGAGCGCCGCCAGGACGCCTGACGCACGGCGGGCGCCGTCGAGCGACTTCGCGGTGGGCCCGGAGAGACTCGAACTCTCACTGGCATGGACCTACTTTCTCGTCGTTTTGCGGTGTCCTATGGCGGTTTGTGTCGTTCCAAATTGCCT
>NZ_JBEXTZ010000130.1:0-19288 GCF_040614195.1 Amycolatopsis sp. NPDC006125 | reverse complement strand
CTGGTGCAGCACTGGCTGGGCGCGGAGGGCATGCCGCGCCGCTACGCCGACTACCTGGCCAGCGACGGCTTCACCACGCTGAACACGATCTCGACCATCGGCGGCTACATCCTGGGCGCGTCGACCCTGCCGTTCATCTACAACGTGTTCAAGAGCTACCGCTACGGCGAGCTCGTCACGGTGGACGACCCGTAGGGCTACGGCAACTCGCTGGAGTGGGCCACCTCCTGCCCGCCGCCGCGGCACAACTTCACCGAACTGCCCCGGATCCGTTCCGAGCGCCCGGCGTTCGAGCTGCACTACCCGCACATGGTCGAACGGCTGCACAACGAGGGCGAGATCACCTTGACCGGACGGGCGAAGGCCCCGTCGCAGGCCCTCAACGACGCGCTCATCCCGGGCGACCACGACAAGGACAACGCCTCCGAACAGTGACGGGCACGCCCAGAGCCTGAACCAATTCCCCTGTCCACGAGCAGCAACCGCCGCCTTAGAGCACCTCGCCGGGGTCCACGTCGTCTCAACTCTGGTGGAACGCGAGCACGATCTTGCCGATCGCGGCCCGGTCTTCGAGGCGGCGCAGTGCGGCACCGGCCTCGGTGAACGGCAGGACCTCCGGCTCGGGGACGACCAGCCGCCCACGCTCCACCAGCGCCACCAGCTCCGTCCACTGTGTACCAGGGTAGTCGGGTTCGCGGACGGCGATCTCGCCCCAGCCCGCACCGAGGACGGCGGTGTTGCGCAGCAGCAGGCGGTTCACCTTCGCCTCCGGGATGGCGCCCGCGGTGAAGCCGAGCACGACGAGCCGGCCCTCCGGCGCGAGGAGGCGCAGGCTCTGGGTGAACCGGTCGCCGCCGACCGGGTCCAGGACGACGTCCACGCCCCGTCCGGCCGTGTGGAAACGCACCTGGCCGGCCCAATCCGCACCGCACACCACCTCGGCCGCACCGGCCGCCCGGGCGAACGCGACCTTCGGGCCGGAGCCCACCACGGCGATCGCGCGCAGGTCCAGTGCGCGGCACAAACCGAGAGCCGCGCTGCCCACCCCGCCCGCGGCGCCGTGCACCAGCACCGTCTCCCCCGGCCGCGCCCGGGCCCGCCGGACGAGCGCGCAGTGAGCCGTGAAGTGGTTGAGCGGCAACCCGGCCGCGGTGGCCAGCGGAATCCCGTCGGGCAGCGGGAACACCTTCGCTGGGTCCGCCGCGACCACCTCCTGCCAGGTGCCCTCCGCGATCACCGCCACCCGCTGGCCGGGGTGGAACCCGCTCAACTCCGGCGCCGACCGGACGATGCCCGCCGCCTCGGCGCCGGGCACGAACGGCGGCGCCGACCGGACCTGGTAGCGGCCGCGGGTCCGCAGCAGGTCGGGGAACGCGACGCCCGCGTACCGCACGTCGATGACGACGCGGTCCCGCCCGTCCGGTTCCGCGATCTCCCCGGTCCGCAGTCCGTCCGGCCCGGTGAGCGTGGTCGCGAGGATGGCCCTCATCCGGGTTCGCCGGCGCCGAGCAGGGCGTAGACCGCCTGGTTGGCCGGGGTGGGGACACCGTGCTTGCGACCGAGCCGGGTCACGGTGCCGTTGAACAGCTCGTACTCGGTGGGCCGCCCGGCCAGGCGGTCGTAGAGCATCGAGGTGCCGTCCGCAGGCCCCAGCTGGTCGTAGAAGCTCACGGTGGCGGCCACGTCCGCGGGGCCGAGGTCCGCGCCCACCGCTTGCCCCACCGCGACCGCCTCGGCCAGCAGCGCCGTCACCAGTTCCCGGATCTCCGGCTCGGCGAGCACGTCCATGCGCCGCGCGGTCAGCGCCGTCACCGCGTTGGCGGCGACGTTGGTCAGCAGCTTGCGCCAGGACGCTGTCCGGAAGTCGGGCTCGGTGGTGACGTCGAGGCCAGGGGCGAGCCCGGCGAGCCGGGCGGCGGCGTCCTCCTCCGGCACGACGAGCCGTGCGCCGCGGTGGTGGCGGACCCGCCCCGGCGCGATCCGTTCGGCCGCGATGTAGACCAGGGCGGGCAGCACCCGCGCGGGCCCGGTCAGGCCGGCGACCCGGTCGGCGTGGCCGATGCCGTTCTGGCACACCACCACCGTCGTTCCCGCGGCGCACGAACGTTTCAGCCACGCGGCCGCGGCCGGTGTGTCGTGGGCCTTCGTGCACAGCAGCACCCAGTCCACAGGCGACAGTGCATCCGGTTCGGTCAGCACCCGCACGTCGAGCTTCGTCGACGTCCCGCCGCGTTCCAGGATCAGTGGCCCCGGCGTGGAACGGGCGCAGACGACCACGTCGTGCCCGGCGTCGGCGAACACCGACGCCAGCACGGTGCCGATGCCACCCGCCCCGACGACGGCCACGGACGTCATAGGACGACCACTCCCTCCGCCGCGAGCCGGGCGAGCTCGACCGGGCCGAGTCCCAGCTCGGCGAACACCGCCGCGGTGTCCCGGCCGATCCTCGGCACGCCCCGCGCCGCGCCCGCGCGCCGCCCGTCGATGCGGAACGGCGCGGCGAGGTGATGCCCGTCGATGATGTGCCCGGCGAATTCGGCGGTGTGCACGACTTCCGCGGGACCGAGGACCGGTTCCGCCGGAACGCCCGCCGTGGCGAGGACCTTGCGGACATCCTCGGCGGGCCACTCCCGCATCCTGCCGGCGAGCGTCCCGTCGATCTCGTCGCGGCGCGCCACGCGTTCCTCGAACGGCAAGCCCGCCAGATCCGGCAGGTCGAGGGCTTCGCACAGCGCGCGCCAGTGGTGCGCTTCGTAGGAGACGGCCAGGCACACCCGCGCCCGGTCGCCGAGCCGGTAGACCCCGTACCCCGCGGGCGCGACCGGGGTGGCGTCCGCGGGCAGCCCGGCGAGCTCGCGGGTCAGGGCGAAGGTGTTCAGGGCCAGTGCGCCGTCGAACATCGTGGTCTCGACCGTGCGCGCCCGCCCGTCCCGGTTGTGCCCCGCGATCGCGGCGAGGGCGGCGATCGCGGTGAGGAACCCGGACACCATGTCGACCACCGGCACCGCCCCCGGCGGCCCGTCGAGCAGTCCGGCGATGGCCTGGAAGACCAGGTCGTGGCCGGGCCGGGACGCGCCGGGACCGGTCAGCCCGAACGAGGACACGCTCACCACGGAGGCGTCCGGGAAACGGGCGCGCAACTGGTCCGGGTGAACGCCGAGCTTGCGTGCGGTCGCGGGCCGCTGGCCCACCAGGATCACGTCCGCGCGCTCGGCCAGGCGTGCGAAGAGCCCGAGCCCGCGTGGATCGGCCACGTCGAGCGACACCGCACGCTGGTTGCGCGACAGCGCGGCGAACACCGCGGGGAACCGCCGGGCCGGGTCCCCAGGCGGCGGGCGCTCGACGGTGATCACCTCGGCGCCCAGGTCGGCCAGCAGCAGCGCCGCGAGCGGGCCGGGCACGGTTTCGCTGAGGTTGACCACCCGCACCCCGTCGAGCGGGCCGGCGGTCACGCCGGCACCTCGCGGAAGCGGGCCCGCAGGCCGCGCCGGTCGAGCTTGCCCGTCGCGTTGTAGGGCAGGTCGTCCAGCACGACCAGCCGCCGCGGAACCTTGAACCGGGCCAGCCGCGCACGGCAGAACTCCTGCACCTCCTCCAGCGCCGGTGCGGGACCGTCCACCGCGAGCGCGGCGCAGATGGTCTCGCCCCATCGCGGGTCCGGCACGCCGAACACCGCGGCGTCCCGCACGCCGGGCATTGCGGCGAGCACGCGCTCCACTTCGGACGGCATCACGTTGAACCCGCCGGTGATGATCACGTCGTTGAGACGGTCGACCAGGTGGAGGTGCCCGGAGGCGTCCAGGTAGCCTACGTCGCCGGTGTGCAGCCAGCCGTCCGGTTCCAGCGCCTTGGCCGTGGCCTCGGGGTTCTCGAAGTACTCGGTCATCACCGTGTCACCCCGCAGCTGCACCTCGCCGGGTTCACCGGCGGGGCGCGGTTTCCCGGCGGTGTCGGCGATGCGCAGGTCCAGGAACGGGACCGCGCGCCCCGCGGAACCGGCGAGTTCCGGTCTGCCTGCCACCGCGGCCCGGTGGTCGCCGGGGGTGAGCACGGTGACCGGCAGCAGGCTCTCGCTCTGCGCGTAGACCTGGTACAGCGCGTGCGGGAACGCCTCGACCGCGGTCGCGAGGTCGGCCCGCCCGATGGGCGACCCGCCGTACACGATCGCCGACAGCGCCGACACGTCGTGCCCGCCCGCCAGCGCCGCGCGGGCCAGCGGCCCCACGACGGTGGGCACCGCGGAGACCACCGACACCCGGTCCCGCACGATCCGCCGCAGCACCTCGTCGACCACGAAGGCGGGCAGCACCTCCTGGTCCGCGCCTTGGCAGGCGAAGGCAGGCACGAGGTGCCCGGCGGCGTGGCTCAGCGGAATGGCCTGCAGCACCCGGTCGCCGGGCTGGACCGGGAAGGCGACCAGCACGTTGCGGACCATCGACGCCATCGCGCGCTGGGTGGCGACCACCGCCTTCGGCTCCCCGGTCGTGCCGGAGGTGAACAGCAGGGCCGCCGGGGCGTCCGGCGGCGGCAGCGGGGCGGGCCCCGGGTCCGCGCGGTCGGTGAGCGCGGCGAAGTCCCGCTCCAGGTCGAGCACCGGCAGGCCGGCCCGCACGGACGGCTCGGCGTCGAGGCGGGCGGCCCACTCCGCGTCGGCGCACAGCAGCGCGGGCTTCACGGTGGCCAGGATCGACGGGAGTTCGTGGGGGTTCAGCCGGCGGTTGACGCCGACCCGGACGAACCCGCCGAGGAAGCAGGCCTGGTCGAGGACCGCGTACGCGAGGGAGTTCGCGGCGATCGTGACCACCCGGTCACCGGGCCGAAGTCCGCGCTCGGCGAGCCCGGCGATCGCGCGGCGCACGAGCGAGCCCAGCTCGCCGTAGGTCAGGGCGGTGGTTCCCTCGCGCAGGGCGATCAGCTCGGCGTACCGGTCGTGAGCGCGGCTGAGCAGACCGGCCAGGGTCGGCGTGACAGTCATCGCGGGCCCCGTTCACACACCGGCGATCACGACGCCGCTGGCGATCGCGTCGAGCGTCGCCACCCCGCCGCCGACCGTGTGGGACAGGCCGATCCGGGCGCCACCGACCTGCCGCTCCCCCGCGCCGCCGCGCAGCTGGGTGGTCAGCTCGACGACCTGGCCGACCCCGGTCGCGCCGACCGGATGTCCCTTGGCCAGCAGCCCGCCGCTGGCGTTGACCGGCACGCGGCCGCCGGGGCTGAACTCACCGGCCACCACCGCGGCCAGCGCCTTGCCCTGGCTCGCCAGCCCGAGCGCCTCCACGGAGGTGATCTCGCCGATGGTGAAGGCGTCGTGCACCTCGGCGAAGTCGATGTCGGCCGCGGTGATCCCGGCCGCCGCGTACGCCTGCCCGGCGGCCAGCGCCGACGGACGCGAGGTGCCGAACTCCGTCTTCGGGCCCGTCGCGGTGCCCGAGGCGAGCCCGGATCCGAGCAGCCACACCGGATCGTGCCGGGACTCCACCACGTGCTCGGCGGCCAGCACCAGCGCCGCCGCGCCGTCGGCGTTGGCGCAGCACTGCAGGAGGGTCAGCGGATCGGCGACGGCACGGGATCCGAGCACCTCCTCTCGTGTGACGGGCTGCCGGAACATCGCGTGCGGGTTGCGCGCTCCCGCGGCGCGGTTCTTCACGCTCACCTCGGCGAAGTCGTCGAGAGCGGCGCCCGTGTCGTGGGCGTAGCGCTGGGCGTTGAGCGCGTAGATGGCGGGCATGGTCAGGCCAAGCAGGGTGGGCCGGTCGGTGCGGTCCAGGGTGATCCCGCCCTGGAACTTCCCGGTCATCTTCTCAGCGCCGATCACGAGGACGATGTCGTGCCGCCCGGACTCGATCGCCAGGCGGGCCAGGTGCACGGCGGTCGTCCCGCTCGCGCAGGCGTTCTCGACGTTGACCACGGGCACGCCGAACACGCCCACACCGGCCAGGATGCGCTGCCCGGCGCCGCCACCGCCGAGGACGTTCGACGAGAAGACCGCACCGATCCGGCCGGGTTCGCACCCGGCTTCGGCGAGCGCGGCCTCAGCCGCCGTGATGCCCAGTTCTTCGAGGCCGGTGTCCTCGTGCTTGCCGAAGGGCACCAGACCGGTGCCGATCACGGCGACGCGCCTGTTCGTCATGGCTTTTCCTCCGGCTCGAAGACGTAGTGGTCGGGTTCCGGCGCGGGCACCAGCCGGACGGTCGCGCCGATCGGCGCGGCGCCGCGCACCCGCGCGAAGAGCCGCGCACCGGGCGCGAAGTCGGCGTAGGCCAGCGTGTACGGCACCTCGGTGCCGGGTGGCGCGACGCGGACCACGGTGCTGGTCACGACCGTCCCGGTGGACGACAGCGTGGTGTCGGAGAGCCAGGTGTTGCCGCAGAACGGGCAGCGGCCGGAGCTCTCCACCGACGGGAATGCCGCTTCGCAACGCGCACAGCGGCGGGCGGGCAGGCCGGGCGCGCTCACAACGTCACCGAGTAGCCGCCATTGACCGGGATCGTCTGCCCGGTCACCCACGAGCTCGCGTTGGAGCTGAGGAACAGGATCATGTTCGCGATGTCCTCGGGTTCGCCGAAGCGGCGGATGACGTACCGCTTGAGCTGCGCCTTGGCCGCCGCCTCGTCGTTGAGGATGTCCTCGACGAAGGGTGTGCGGGTGGCGCCGATCGACACGGCGTTCGCGGTGATGCCGAACCGGCCGGTGCTGCGCGCGACGGCTCGGGTGAATCCGGCCGCACCGGCCTTGGCCGCCGAGTACACCTCCAGCCCCGGCTCGCCCTGGCGTCCCGCGTCGGAGATCACGGTGACCACACGCCCGGTGCCGTGCTCGCGCATCAGCGGCACCCCGTGCCGGACGCAGTTGAGCACGCCGTAGAGGTTGGTGCCCAGCCAGCGGTCCCAGTCCGCCGGTTCCTCGGACCAGAAGTCGGAGAAGCCCGCCCGGCCGGCGGGTCCGGCGTTGCCGGCGTTGTTGACGAGCGCGTGCAGTTCGCCGTACTCCTTCTGCACGCGGGCGAACGCGTCGGCGACCTGGGCGTAGTCGGTGACGTCGAACGCCAGCGGGAGGGCCTCCACACCTTGACCGCGAACCTCTTCGGCGACCTTCTCGGCGCGGTCTTCGTAGAAGTCGTTGATCACCACGGCGCGGGCGTCGTGGGCGGCGAAGTGCAGGGCGACGGCCCGGCCGACGCCCTGGCCTGCGCCGGTCACCAGGGCGACCCGGCCCCGCATGGACAACACGTTCTGGTTCATCAGTGCCTCACAGGTGCGTGGGTTCGAAGATGGACGGACCGCGCAGGGTGGCGCCGTCCAGGAGGTTGCGGGCGATCACGAACTGCTGGATGGTCGGCGGGCCTTCCTCGACGACGTTCGCGCGCGCGTCGCGCAGCATGCGTTCGATCGGGTACTTGCGGGTGAACCCGATCCCGCCGAACACGAGCAGGGCCCGGTCGGTGACGCGGCAGACGGCTTCGGAGCCGAACAGCTTGCAGGCCGAGGCCTCGATGGGGATGCGCAGCCCGGCGTCGAGCTTGGCCGCGGCGTCCTCCAGCATCGCGCGCAGGGCGTAGACGTCGGTGGCCATCTCGGCGAGGTAGCGCTGGACGGCCTGCCGGGTGCCGATGGGCTTGCCGAAGGTGACCCGCTCGTTGGCGCGGGCCACGCTGAGCGCGAGGGCCTCTTCGGCGGTGCCCAGGGACGAGGCGGCGACGAAGACGCGGCTGACCTCCATGCCGTGCTCGATCAGGCCGAGTCCCTGGCCCTCCTCGCCGAGCCGGTTGGTCACCGGCACGACCACGTCGTCGAAGGTGAGGTGGCCGTGTTGCAGCCCGCGGGTGCCCAGGGTGCCGGGCAGCGGCGCGATCGTCAGGCCGGGCCGGTCCCGCTCGACGAGGACGGCGCTCACCCCGCGGGCCCCGGCGGCGGGGTCGGTCTTGGCGAAGACGATGAAGTGGCTCACCCAGTCGGAGTTGGTGGTCAGCCACTTCTGCCCGTCGATCCGGTAGTTCTCGCCGTCGCGCAGGCAGCGGGTGCCGATGTCGGCGCCAGTGCCGTGGTCGGGTTCGGTGATGCCCATGCCGAACGAGGCGTGCCCGGTGGCCACGAGCGGCAGCAGCGCGTCCTTCTGCTCCTCGCTGGCCAGCATCTCGAAGACGTGCGCCGACGAGTTGTGCGCGTGCACGAAGCCGCGCAGGCCGCCGTGGATGCGGGAGAGGTCGGCGAGGATCGGCAGGTACTGCGAGACGGTGAGGCCGGATCCGCCGTAGCGCTCGGGCAGCAGCAGCCCGAACGCGTTCACCTCGCGCAGTGCGGGCACGAGGACGTCCTTCGGGATCCAGTCGGTGTCCTCGATCCGGTCCTCCATCGGCGGGATCAGATCGGTCATCGCCCGCACGATGGCCTGGCGCAGTTTCTGGTGGTCGGTGTCGTCCATGTTCGTCCTTGTCGTTGTCAGGAACGCAAACTCTGTCCGCCGTCGAGCGGGATGACGGCCCCGGTGAGATAGGCCGAGGCGTCGGAGGCCAGCAGCAGCACCAGCCCGGTGAGGTCGTCGAGCCGGCCGAGGCGGCCCAGCGGGATCCGCCGGGTGATCCGGTCCCGAAAGCGCTCGTCGGCGAGGAACTCCGCGTTGAGCTCGGTCGGGAAGTGGCCGGGGCAGATCGCGTTGACCCGGATTCCCAGCGGCGCCCATTCCAGGGCGAGCTGCCGGGTCAGGTGGATCAACGCCGCCTTGCTCGTGCCGTAGGCCGCGGTGTCGGCCACCGGGTTCAGCCCGGCCGCGGAGGCGACGTTGACGATGCTCCCCGGCCGCCCGAGGCGCCGCAGGCCCTCGGTGACCACAGTGGACACCGTCCAGGCCCCGGTCAGGTTGACCGCCAGCGCGTGGTCCCAGTCGGCATCGGTGTGTTCCAGGGCGGGTTTGACGGCGCCGCCACCGGCGTTGTTCACCACGACGTCCGGCCAGCCGGTCGTCTCCGCGATCCGCGGGACCGCCACCCGCACCGCGGCGCGGTCGGTGATGTCCAGCTCCAGTGGCACGATCCGGTCGTCGTGCCGCGGCACGCGGTCCGGCCGGCGGGCGGCGCCGATCACGGTGGCGCCGTGCTCGGCGAGGATGCGGGCGGTGTGCGCGCCCAGTCCGGAGGAGGCGCCGGTGACCAGGGCGACCTTGCCGTCGAGGTTCGTCATCGCCCGGTGAACCTCGGTGCGCGGCGGGCGGCGAAGGCCCGCACCCCTTCGGCGTAGTCGGCCGACGTCTGGTGCGCCTGGGCGACCTCCAGCGCGTGCGCCAGTCCGGTCCGCCGGTCCTGCTCGAGCCCGTCACGGACCAGTTCCTTCATGCGCCGCAGGCCGAGCGGGCTCTTCCGGGTCAGCCCGGCCGCCAGCCGCCCGGTCTCGGCGAGCAGCTCCTCCCCCGGCACGACGCGGTGGACCAGGCCCCAGCGCTGGAAGTCCTCGACCGGTGCCGTGTCGCCGGTGAACAGCAGCCACAGCGCGGGATTGCGGCCGACCCGCCTGGGAAGGCGGTAGGTCCCGCCCGCGCCGGGCAGGAGCCCGGCGTTGGCGTGCAGGTCGCCGATGCGCGCGCCCGCGGCGGCGAGCACGATGTCGCAGCAGAGCAGCAGTTCCAGCCCGCCCGCCGCGGCCGTGCCGTTGACCGCGGCGATCACCGGCTGCGGCTGGCGTTCCAGCAGGCCGAACACCGCGTCACTGCGGGCGAGGTCGACGTCGGGCAGCGCGTCCGGGTCGTCCGGGTCGACGGTGAGGTCGGCGCCGGCGCTAAAGGCGCTCCCGGCTCCGGTGACCACCAGCGCCCGGACTTCGCTGTCCTCGGCCGTGTCCTTCAGGACGGCTTCCAGTTCGTCGAGCATCAGCGGGGAGATCGCGTTGCGCCGCTCCGGCCGGTTCAGCGTGATCCAGCGGACCTGGTCGCGATCGGCGACGAGGAGGGTCTCGAAGTCCGGCACGGTCACACCGCCTCGGCCCGCGCGCCGAGCTGGTCCCGGAGGGCGCGTTTGAGCACCTTGCCGGAGGCGTTGCGCGGCAACTGGTCCACCAGGCGCCACCGCGTCGGCCGCTTGTAGCGGGCGATCCGTTCGGCGACGTGCACGCCCAGGTCCTCGGCCGTCGCCTCCGCTCCCGGGACCAGGACGACGGCCGCGGCCACGCACTCGCCGTACACCTCGTCGGGCACGCCGAACACCGACGCCTCGGCGACCGCGGGGTGGCTGTGCAGCGCTTCCTCCACCTCGCGCGGGTAGATGTTCTCCCCACCGGAGATGATCACGTCGCTGATGCGGTCGACGATGGTGAAGTACCCATCCGTGCCGCGCACGGCGAGGTCGCCGGTGTGCAGCCACCCGTCGCGGATCGCCTCGGCGGTCGCCTCGGGCTGGTGGTGGTAGCCGACCATGCAGGTCCCTGCCGCGCTGACGACGACCTCACCGGTCTCCCCCACCGCCACTTCGGCGCCCGACGGATCGACGATGCGGGCGTCGACCCCGTAGACCTCGCGGCCGGTCTGGTCGGCGCGGTCCCGGTGGTCCTCGGGGCGGAGCACCGCGATCGTGGTGGCCTCGGTGGTGCCGTACCACTGGTAGAACCCCGCCTGCGGGAAGGCTTCTCGCGCCCGCTCCAGGGTGGTCGCCGCGATCGACGAGGAGCCGTACCAGATCTTGGTGAGCGAACCGGTGTCGTGGGCCGTCACGTCGGCGTCACGCAGGATCATCGCGAGCATCGTCGGCGACCACAACGTCACGGTCACCCGCTCGCGCTCGACGAGTTCCAGCACGCCGTCGGCGGAGAACCCGCGGCCGGTGAGCACGACCGTCGCGCCCAGCGCGAGCGCCGGCAGGAGCTGGATCACCAGCCCGCCGCCGTGGAACAACGGCATCGAGATCAGCATGACGTCACCGGCGCCCAGGTCGCCTTCGATCGCGTAGACCGGCAGCAGCCGCACGGTCGCGTCGTGCGTGGCGAGCACCCCCTTGGGGAATCCCGTGGTGCCGCTGGTGTAGAGGACCGTGGCGATGTCGCCCGGTTCGCTGAGGTCCTCCGGTGCGGCGCCGGTGTGCGCCGCCAGGAGGTCGCGATAGGGCAGCCGCCCGGTCACCGCCTCGCCGTCGTCGACCACGACGAGCGCCGGACGCTCGGCCGGCAGCGCGGCGTCCAGGGCTCCCGCGTAACCCGGTCCCGCCACGACCACGCGGGGCGTGGTGTCGGCCAGGACGTAGGACAGCTCCTCCGGGCCGTACCGGAAGTTGAGCGGGACGAACCAGGCGCCCGCCTTCATCGCGGCGAAGGCCACCACGACGAGTTCGACGCAGTTCTCCGCCAGGATCGCGACGCGGTCGCCGCGCCGGACGCCCAGTTCCCGGAACGCCGCCGACAGCCGGTCGGCGTCGCGGTCGAGTTCGGCGTAGGTGAGGGCGGACCCGCCCGTCGACACCGCCGTCCGGTCCGCGAACCGCCTCGCTCCCCGGCGCGTGACATCGGTCAGTGTGCGCACGCCAGCATTCACTTCCTTCCCGGCACCGTTGCACGTGGTCGGCGCCCGGGCTGCGGCCCGGACTCCTCTACGGTCCCCCATCGACCCCAAACTCGTCAAGGATCAAATCATCTCAACTCTGATGATCTCGATTTGCTCGATCCCGTACGATGGCGTGGACTCGGATGAAGTGGGTGCTGATGGTCAGATCTCGACCGGTGCGCCCGAGCGACGACAGGGGTGTCCGTGAACCACATCCACGCCAAGGAGTACGAGGAGCTCATGGTCGAGCGCGCCGAGCGCTCCGGCGTCGAGGTCGACCTCGACGTGCTCGCCGTGACGTTCAACCTCGTGCGCGCGGCGAACAAGCTCGTCGCGGACCTGGAGCAGAACGTCTACCGGGCGCGCGGCGTGAGCTACGCGGGCTTTCGCGTGTTGTTCGCGTTGTGGGTCGTGGGCGAGAGCGAGCCGCGGCAGCTCGCCCAGCTCGCCGCCGTCACCAGGTCGAGCGTGTCCAGCGTGCTCAACACGCTGGAGGACGCCGAGCTCGTCGAACGGCGCCGGGACTCCACCGACCGCCGCATCGTGACGGTGGAGCTGACCAAGCGCGGCCTGGAGACGGTGCTGGAGACCTTCGGCAGCCACCACGACCGCGAACGGGAGTGGACGAGCGGGCTGTCGCCGGCCGAGCGCCGCACGCTGGCCGACCTCCTCCGCCGCGTCGTCGAGCACCACGCCGGATAGCGCCGTGGACGCCTACGACTGGTCACCGCCCGCGCCCGGGCGGATCGTCTCGGGTCCGTCCGCGCTGGACTCGCTGCCCGGCCTGCTGTCCGAACTGGACCTGGCCCGGGTCGTGCTGGTGACCAGCCCGTCCATGGCGCGCAGCCCGGTGTGCGCGATGGCGCGGGAGCGGGCCGGGGACCACGTCGTGCACGCCACGGTCGCGCCTCATTCGCCGATGGCCGACGTGCGGACGCTGCGGGACCTCGCGGTCGCGACCGGGGCGGGCGGCTACGTCGCGCTCGGCGGGTCCAGCGTGATCGACACCGTCAAGGCGGCCGTGTGGCTCGATCTCGGCACCACGCGCCGCCGGTCGGTCGCGATCCCGGCGATGTTCGGCGGCGCGGAGGTCACCTCGCGCGCCGGGGTGACCGACGAGGGCCGCAAGGTCGGGATCGGCGACGAGCGGATCGTGCCGGACGTCGTCGTGCTCGATCCGCGGGTGCCGGCGGCGTTGCCGTCGCGGCTCACGCGCGTCTCCGTCGCCAACGCGCTGGCGCATTGCGTCGAGGGTCTGGTCGGCACGGGCCGCTCGCCGCTGTCGGACGCGTTCTACCTGCGTTCGCTGGCGCTGATTCGCGACGGGGTGGACCGGCTGGACGATCGGCACGGGGCGTTGAGCGCGTTCCAGTCCGCGGCGGTGCTCGCCGCCCTCCCCCGCGTCCGGATGGCCGCCGCGCACGCCATCGTGCACGTGCTCGCCCCGGTCCTCGGAGTTCCGCACGCCGTGGCCCACGGGGTGGTGTGCCGGACGGTGATGAGCTACACCGCCCCGGCGGTGCCGGACCGGCACGCGCTGATCGCCGAGGCGCTGCGCGCCCCGGCCGCGCTCGACGGCGTCACCGCGGTGCTCGACCGGCTCGGCGTGCCGCGGGGCCTGTGCGCGGCCGGGGTGGATCGCGGGCAGCTGCCCCTGGTCGCCGACGCGCTCCTGGAATCCGGCCCGCCCGGCAACCCCCGTCCGATCGGCGGGCGGGACGATCTGCTGCGCATCCTCGACCGCGCCTGGACCGGCGAGCTACCGCTGACCTGGTGACGCGAACGGGCCGGGCGCGCGCACGCACCCGGCCCGCTCCCCTCCCCCGTCAGTCCAGGAGATCCGGTTCCAGCTTGAGGATCTTCTGGTGCAGCGGCTGGAAGTTGAACCACCCGAACCCGGGCGTGCCGGTCACGCTCGACACCTGACGCGCCTCCGCCTCGTCGATGAGGATCGGGTCACCGGCGGCCATCGCGAGCAGCTGCGACTGGCAGGAGCGCTCCATCGAGATGAACCACCACGCGGTCTCGGCCACCGTCCGCCCGACGGTGAGCAGGCCGTGGTTCTGCAGGATGACGGCCTTGTGGTCGCCCAGGGCCTTGGCGATGCGGTTGCCCTCCTCGGGGTCGAACACCAGGCCGCCGAACCCGTCGTAGACGCTGTGGTCGTCGTAGAACGCGAGCGAGTCCTGGGTGATCGGGTCGAGCAGCCGGCCGAACGCGGAGAACGTCTTGCCGTGCAGGGAATGCGCGTGGGCGACCGCCTGCACGTCCGGCCGGGCGGCGTGCACGCGCGAGTGGATGTAGAAGCCGGCCAGGTTCACCAGCCCCGCACCCTCCACCAGGCGCCCGTTCTCGTCGACCAGCAGCAGATCCGACACGCGGATGTGCTCGAACGGCACGCCGAACGGGTTCACCCAGAAGCAGGTGGGGTGGATCGGGTCGCGGGCGGTGACGTGACCGCCCACCCCCTCCCCGAAGCCGAACTTCCCGAACAGCCGGAACGTCGCGGCCAGTTCGCGCTTGCGGCGGAGGCGTTCCTCCTCCGGTGAGGCCGCCACGGGCGGCGCCGGGACCCGGTAGGCGGGGTCGTCGAACGTCGGCAGGGCCGTGCTCATACTGTTTCCTTCCTCTCCTGCGACTGCGCTGGGGATTCGGTGTTCATCCGCTCGATCCGGGGCCCGACGGCCAGCACGGTCACCACACCCAGCACCATGACGAGCGCGATGAGCAGCAGTGCGTAGCGGAAGCTGCCGGTGGCCTGCTGGATGCTGCCGGTAAGCAGGGGGCTGACGATGCCGGTCAGGTTGCCCGACGAGTTGATGACGGCGATGCCGGCCGCCGCGGCGGCGCCGGTCAGGCCGAGCACCGGGATGCGCCAGAACTGCGACAGCGACGTGTAGATGCCGGCGAAGCTCAGGCAGGTGCCGACGAGGAACGCGATGCGGTTGTCGGTCATCGCCGCGAGCACCACGCCGGCCGTGCCCACGCACAACGGGAGCGTCGTGGAGAAGACGGCGCTGCGCCGGGCGAACACCTTCGGCCACACCAGCATGACCAGCAACGCGAAGGCGGACGGGATGGCCGACAGCAGCACGCTGGTGACGTCGGTCGGGGACGCGCCGCGTTTGTTGGTGAGCAGCTGCAGCATCTGTGGCAGGAAGTAGCTGAACGCGTAGATGCCGAAGGTGAGCGCGAAGAACGCGAACGCCAGGGCCCACACGCGACCGCTCTTGAGCGCGTCGGTGATGCGGGCAGGCACCGCGCTGTTCCGCTTGAGCGCCGCCTCGGCGTCCAGCTGTTCCTGAATGTATCGGCGCTCCGAAGTGGACAGCCACTTCGCCGTGGCCGGGCTCTTGGCGAGGCGGGCCATCAGCAGGATCCCGACGACGACCGTGATCACGCCCTCGACGAGGAAGACCGATCGCCAGCCGACCATGCCCGTCAGGTGCTGCCCCCATTCGAGCAGCCCGGCGGACAACGGCGCGCCGACGATGCCGGACACGGCGATCACCGACACGAACACCGGGTAAGCCCAGGCGCGTTGTTTCGCCGGGAACCAGTAGGTGATGTAGAGCAGGACGCCGGGAGCCAGGCCGGCTTCGGCGAGCCCGAGCAGGACGCGCAGGACGTACAGGGCCCCGGCCGAGTCGACGGCCGCCATCACCGCGGTGACCGTGCCCCAGGCCAGCAGGGTGCAGCCGATCCAGGTCGGTGCGCCGAAGCGCCGCAATGCCAGGTTGCTCGGGACCGTCGCGATGATGTAGCCGATGAAGAACAGCGTCGAGGTCAGTCCGATCTGGACGTTGGTCAGGCCGAGGTCGCGGGACATCGGGGCGGCGACGAAGCCGATGTTGACCCGGTCGATGTAGCCCAGCACGTAAGCGGCGCCGAGCAGGGGGAACGTGCGGAGGGCGACCTTGCGCCACAGTTTCGTGCGGTCGGGCGCCGAGCCGGTCTCGGTCATGGTTGTCTTCCGTTCGCAGAGCAGGGGTCAGAACGCGGGCACGCGCTTGGACAGGAAGCGGCCGAGTGCGGCCGCGACTTCCCGGGGATGGGTGGCCGGGCTGGCGTGCGGTGCGCCGTCGATCACGGCGACCGGATCCGCGTGCGGCAGGAGCGCGGCCCACTGCCGCGCCTCGGCCACGGTGATGGCCGAGTCCGCGCCGCCGTGCACCACCAGCGCCGGTGCGGTGATCTCGCGCAGCCGGGGCGACAGGTCGTCTCGCTCCATCACCGCGCGGAACGGGGTGGCGAACTCCGCGGGGCGCTGCTTCATCCACTTCTCGATCCAGGGTCCGACGTCACCGTCGCCGAAGACCATCGCGCCGAGGACCTGGCACAACTCCGGAGTGGGCCCGTCGGCCTGCCAGGCGTCGGCGAACGCGGTCAGCTCACCGAGGGCGCTGCCGTCCTGGCCGGCGGGCGTGGTGTCGATGAGCACGAGGCCCGCGACGCGGTCGGGGGCCAGCAGGGCGGCCGACAGGGCGACGAAGCCGCCCTGGCTGTGCCCGCCCACAACGGCCCGGTCGATGCCGAGCGCGTCGAGGAGGGCGAGGAGGTCGCGGGCGCTGTCCCACAGCGTGAAGGGTGCTCCGTCGTAGGTGGTGCGTCCGTGGCCGCGGGCGTCCCACGTGACGAGGCGGCACCGGTCGGACAGCGGCGCGGCCACCTCGTCGAACAGGCCGGAATCCAGCATGAACCCGTGCCCGAGCACGAGCGGGATCCCCTGCCCGGTGTCCCGGTAGGCGATCCGGGGCCCCGTGGCGACGGGGGCGAAGCGCGTCATCTCTGACCTCCAGCCAGGTCGACGTTGACCAGCGACCTGCTGAACGGTAGGAAGTGTCACCTGAGATTGTCAAGGATCACATCATTTGATCTATGATGAATGGAGCTTCGCGTGAGCGGTGAGTTCGAGGGCAGGATCGGCGTGGTGACTGGCGCGGCGAGCGGACTGGGGGCCGCGGTGGCACGCCGGCTGCACGACCAGGGCGCGACGGTGGTGGCCGCGGACCGGAGCGAGATCCCCGGCGCCGACTGGGTTCCCGCGCGGTGCGACGTCAGCGACGAGGGGGACGTCCGGCAACTGTTCGAGCTGTGCCGGGAGCGGTTCGGGCGGGTCGACGTGCTGTTCAACAACGCCGGCATCAGCGGCGCCCCGGCCCGCCGCGTGCACGAGTACGAGGCGGCCGAGTGGGACCGCGTGCTGGCAGTCAACCTGCGGGGCGCGTTCCTGGTGCTGCGGGCCGCGCTGCCGCTGATGCTCGCCGGCGGGGGCGCGGTGGTGAACACCGCGTCGGTGGGGGCGGTCCGGGCGCGGCCGGGGTTCGCCGCGTACACCGCCTCGAAGGCCGCGGTGAGCATGCTGACGCGCCAGGCCGCGCTGGAGTACGCCGGCGACGGGATCCGGGTGAACGCGGTGGCGCCGGGTTTGATCGACACCCCGCTGGCCGGCGACCTGACGCCGGAGATGCGGGCCGAAACCGCGGCGCGGACGCCGCTGGGCCGGCTCGGCACGCCGGAGGAGGTGGCCGACCTGGTGACGTTCCTGCTCTCAGGCGCCGCGTCCTACATCACCGGCCAGACCTACCTGATCGACGGAGGCCGGTGCGCATGACCTCCTGAGCGCGCTGCGGGCGGCGCCGCGGATACACGGGAGGCGATCCACGATTCCACCGCACGCGCGGGCGATACCGCCGGGAGATCAGCGCGCCGCACCGCGCCCGCCAAGCCGCACCGCGCCCGCCAAGCCGCGCCCCGCCCCTGCAGCGATCATCGCGCGGCGAGCCCGGCGATCAGCAGCTCGATGATTCCCTCGGCCTGCGCCGCCCACTCGCCGTCCGGGTCGAGCTGCCACAGGCTGCCCAGCGCCAGCAGCACGATCTCCGGATCGAGACCCTGCCGCACGGTGCCGGCCGCCTCGTTCGCCGCCAGCAGTTCGGCCAGCGCGTCGCTCATCGCCTGGTAGGTGTCGGCCAGCTGGGCTCGGTCCGGGCCCGTCGCCAGGCGCAAGGCGTCGCCGAGGCCGCGGCGCGTCAGCACGCACCGGGCGAGTTCCCGCATCCACTCCCGCAGGGCCTCCATCGGGAACCGCTCGGCCAGCAGCCGCGTCGCCACCTCGCGGATCTCCGCCACGTCGCGCCCGTACACCGCCAGCACGAGAGCCTCGCGCGTCGGGAAATGCCGGTACAGCGTCGCGTTGCCGACGCCGGCCCGCTTGGCGATCGCGTTCAGGGAGATCTCCGGCGACTCGGCGAGGGCCAGCCGCGCCACGGCCAGGATGGCGTCCCGGTTCTCGCGCGCGTCGGCACGCCGCTTCGGTGTGCTCGCGGTCACCCTCACCCCTCGCAGGTTGCGAAACGGGGAACTCCCCGCTTACTGTCGGAGTAACGGGGAGTTCCCCGTTTCGTTCATCCTACAAGGAGCACACCATGCCCGTTCTGGGATCGTCCGGCCTGGACGTCTTTCCGCTCGCCCTGGGAACCAACACGTTCCGGTGGACCGCGAGCACCGCGGAGTCGCACCGCATCCTGGACGCCTTCACCGACCGCGGCGGCAACTTCGTCGACACCGCGGACGTGTATTCGGTGTGGGCACCGGGCAACAGCGGCGGCGAGGCGGAGAGCGTGATTGGCGAGTGGCTCGCCGCGGGCGGTGACCGCGAGCGGGTGATCATCGCGACCAAGGTCTCCGGCCACCCCGCCCACCCCGGCCTGAGCGCGGACAACATCACCGCGGGCGCCGAACGGTCGCTGAAGCGGCTGCGCACCGACCACCTCGACGTCTACTACGCCCACGTCGACGACCCGGCCACCCCGCTGGAGGAGACGGTCGCCGCGTTCGACCGCCTCGTCCAGCGCGGTCTCGTGCGCCACGTGGCGCTGTCGAACTACTCCGCCGAACGGGTCCAGGAGTGGGTGGACGTCGCCGAGGACCTGGGCGCCGCGCCGCCGGTGTCGCTCCAGCCGCACTACAACCTGCTCACCCGCACGGCGTTCGAGCGCGACCTGCGGCCGGTCGCCGAGCGCCACAACCTCGGCGTGGTCCCCTACTACGGTCTGGCCTCGGGCTTTCTCACCGGCAAGTACCGGTCGGCGGCGGACGCGGCGGGAACCGCCCGTAGCGCGCTGATCGGCGACTACCTCACCGACGCCGGGTTCGCCGTGGTGCGGGAACTCGAAGTGGTCGCGTCCGAACTGGACGCCGCGCCGGCCACCGTGGCCCTGGCGTGGCTGCGCGCCCAGCCCACGGTCGTCGCGCCGATCGCCAGCGTCAGCGCGGCCGGCCAGCTCGACGCCCTGCTCGCCTCGGCCTCCCTGGACCTGTCCCCCGAGCAGCACAAGCGGCTGACCACTGCATCCGACGCGGTCAGCTGACCAGGCCGAGCCGGTCGGCCAGGTGGAGCGCGAGTTCGAGTCGCAGGCGGTGCTCCCCGGGCGCCTGACCGAGCAGGGCGGCCGCCTGGTCCACCCGGTACCGCACGGTGTTGTGGTGCACGCCGAGCCGCGCGCCCGCCGCCCGGAAGTTGCCGCCGGCGTCGAAGAACACCGCGAGCGTGGTGCGCAGGCGGCGGGCGTCCTCGGTGCCGGCGGCCAGCGGCCCCAGCGTCTCGGCCACGAACGTGCGGCAGACGCCGGGATCGGTGCTGCACAGCGCCGCGACGTCGATGTCCGCGAAGTGGGTGACGGTGCCCGCCGGACGGCCCGCGAGCTGCGCGACCCGCAGCGCTTCGCGGGCCTGCCGGTGGCTGCGCCGGAACCCCTCCGGCCCCGCC
>NZ_JBEXTZ010000129.1:0-19830 GCF_040614195.1 Amycolatopsis sp. NPDC006125 | reverse complement strand
ATCTACTTCTGGTTCCCGAAGATCACCGGGCGGATGCTGGACGAGAAGCTGGGCAAGCTGCACTTCTGGACCACGTTCCTCGGCTTCCACGCCACCTTCCTGGTGCAGCACTGGCTGGGCGCGGAGGGCATGCCGCGCCGCTACGCCGACTACCTGGCCAGCGACGGCTTCACCACGCTGAACACGATCTCGACGATCGGCGCCTACATCCTGGGCGCGTCGACCCTGCCGTTCATCTACAACGTGTTCAAGAGCTACCGCTACGGCGAGCTCGTCACGGTGGACGACCCGTGGGGCTACGGCAACTCGCTGGAGTGGGCCACCTCGTGCCCGCCGCCGCGGCACAACTTCACCGAGCTGCCCCGGATCCGTTCCGAGCGCCCGGCGTTCGAGCTGCACTACCCGCACATGGTCGAGCGGATGCACCACGAGGGTGAGATCGGCTTCTTCGGCAAGCCGAAGGTCCACGCCGGGGTCAAGGCCCCGTCGCAGGCCCTCACCGACGCGGTCATCCCGGGCGACCACGACAAGGACAACGCGAGCGAGCAGTGATCCGCGGCGTCCGGGTAGGAACGAGACCATGACGCCAGTGCTGATCACGACGACCGGTCCGGACAAGCCGGGCGTCACGTCGGTGCTCTTCGCCGCTCTCACGCGGCACGGCGTCGAGATGCTCGACGTCGAACAGGTCGTCATCCGCGGCCGGCTCACCCTCGGTGTGCTGGTCGCGGTGGCCGACGACCCGGAGGGCCTGCAGGAGTCCGTCGAGCAGGCGATGGCCAGCGTCGCGATGCACGTCGACGTCCGGATCGGGGACGAGATCGGGGAGGACCCGTTCGCCCCCGCCCGGCAGGGCTCGACGCACGTCGCCGTGATCCTCGGGCGGCCGTTGACCGCCCGCGCGTTCACCGACTTCGCGGGCAGGCTGGCCGCGCTCGGGGCCAACATCGACGCGATCCGGCGCATCGCCGACTACCCGGTCACCGGGCTCGAGGTGCACCTGTCGGTCGCCGAGGACACCGAGCAGGCCGACACCGAGCTGCGGGCCGCGGTCGCGGACGTCGCGTCCGCCGGCGGCGTGGACATCGCCATCGAGCGCGGCGGGCTCGCGCGGCGGGCCAAGCGCCTGATCGTGTTCGACGTGGACTCGACCCTCATCCAGGGTGAGGTCATCGAGATGCTGGCCGCGCACGCCGGGGTCGAGCCGAAGGTCCGCGAGATCACCGAGGCCGCCATGCGTGGCGAGCTGAACTTCACCGAGTCGCTCGAACGGCGGGTCGGCCTGCTGGCCGGGCTGCCCGAGTCGGTGCTCGACGAGGTGGGCGAGCAGATTCAGCTGACCCCGGGCGCGCGCACCACGGTCCGGACGCTCAAGCGGCTTGGGTTCCGCTGCGGTGTCGTGTCCGGCGGGTTCACGCGGATCATCCAGCCGATCGCCGACCAGCTCGGGCTCGACTTCGTCGCGGCCAACGAGCTGGAGGTCGTCGGCGGCAAGCTCACCGGCCGGGTCGTCGGCGAGATCATCGACCGGGCCGGGAAGGCGACGGCGCTGCGCCGGTTCGCCGACCACTACGGCATCCCGCTCGCCCAGTGCGTGGCGGTCGGCGACGGCGCCAACGACATCGACATGCTCAAGGCGGCCGGCATGGGGGTCGCGTTCAACGCGAAGCCCGCGCTGCGCGAGGTCGCCGACACAGCGTTGTCCCACCCGTACCTCGACGCCGTGTTGTTCGTGCTCGGCGTCAGCCGCGCTGAGGTCGAGGCCGCCGACGCGGCCGACGGCCTCTCGCTCGCCCGGCCATGAGCGTTCTCGACCCGCTGGCCGCCCGGTACGCCACCTGGCTCGGGTTGCCCGCGGAGGAGACCGCGCTGCCGGAGGCCGCGCCCGAGGAGGTCCGGGCGATGCCGGTGATCCTGCGGCTGGAAAAGGCCGAACCGCCCTCGCGCACCCCGCTGCTCGAAGCCGCCGCCACCGCGGCACTCGCCGTCTGCCTGGACGAACGCGCGCAGCCCGGCGGGGAGTGGCACGAGCCGGTGCACGACTGGGTGTCCGGGCACATCCGGAAGGTCGCCCGCCGGGCGCGAGGCGCGCACTGGGCCGCGGCGCAGGACTTCCCCGGCGTGACCGTGTCGGTCGAGGGGGCCGAGGTCCGCGCGCTGGTGCCGGGCCGCGTGGTCGACGTGCCGAAGGAGATCAGCCGCCTGCAGATCTCGGGCAGCGACCTGCCGCCCGACGAGCCCGGTCCCGCCCCGGACGACCTGCCGTTGCTGCTGCTCAACCCCGAGGTCGCGATGACCGTCGGCAAGGCGGCCGCCCAGGTCGGTCACGGCACGATGATCCTCGCGTCGCTCCTCGGCGACGACGAACTGGCCGCGTGGGGCGAGCGTGGCTACGCGTGCGCGGTGCGGACCGCGACCGTGGACCAGTGGAAGCAGTTGCACCCGGGTGACGACCCTGCGGGGGCCTGGCGCGAGCGGCGGGTCGTCGCCGTGCGGGACGCCGGGTTCACCGAGGTCGACCCCGGGACCGTCACGGTCCTCGCCCAGTGGCGTTGACCCCGATCGAGGAGTGCGTGTGAGCCTGGACGTCCGCCGCGAGGGCGAGCACGAGTTTGTCGGGCGCAACGAGCGTGGCGCGTCGGTGCGGATCGGGCGGAAGGGCGCGCCCGGGTCGTTCTCGCCGGCGGAGCTGCTGCAGATCGCGGCGGCCGGGTGCGCCGCGGTGACGGCCGAGGAGCTGATCACGCGCCGGACGGACGCGCCGCTGCGCGTTGCGGTGACTGCCGACCGTCGCGAGGGCGCGTCCGAGCTGGACGCCGTGCACGTGCTCTTCGACGTCGACCTGTCGACCCTGCCGGACGACGAGCGGGAGAAGCTGGTGGCCGCGGTGGACCGGGCCATCGATCGGTTGTGCACGGTGTCGCGGACGCTGAAGAAGGGGATCCCGGTGACGGAGGAGTTCGCCGGTTAGACCGGCGGACGGCTGCTCGCGCCGGTAGGGCAGGCGGGGACTGGCGAGTGGGACGCGGGCCCTCGCGTGAGCGCTCGGCCCGCACCGGGGGATGGCTCGGGTGCGCCGAGCGCGGAGCTTGCGGCGGGGGTGGTGACTCGCGCTGCTGACGCGCGCCGCTGAGCGCGGGGTTCGCGGCGGTGGGGTGGCGCTCGCGGTGCTGGGTGTGGCGCTCGCGTCGGTGGGCGCGGTGCGAGCCCCGGCGTCAGCCGGCGGCCGCGTCCAGGCGTTTGAGCGCCGCTTTCGCCACCTCGGGGTCGTAGGTCGGCCAGAACGGGGGGAGCGAGGAGCGCAGGAAGCCGCCGTAGCGGGCCGTTGCCAGGCGGGAGTCCAGCACCGCCACCACGCCCCTGTCGCCGACCGAGCGGTGCAGCCGTCCGGTGCCCTGCGCCAGCAGCAGCGCCGCGTGGGTGGCCGCGACCGTCAGGAAACCGTTGCCGCCGCGGGCTTCGACCGCCCGCTGGCGCGCCGACTGCACCGGGTCGTCCGGGCGGGGGAACGGGATCCGGTCGACGATCACCAGCTGCAGCGACGGCCCCGGCACGTCCACGCCCTGCCACAGCGACAACGTCCCGAACAGGCAGGTCCGCGGGTCCTCCGCGAACTTCGTCACCAGCAGCGACGTCGTGTCCTCCCCCTGGCACAGGATCGGGAAGCCGACCCTGTCCCGCAGCTCCTCAGTCGCCTGCTTCGCCGCGCGCATCGATGAGAACAGGCCCAGCGTCCGGCCGCCCGCGGCCTCGATCAGCGACGCGATCTCGTCCAGCGTCTTCTCACCCAGCCCGTCGCGGCCCGGCGGCGGCAGGTGCTTCGCCATGTAGAGGATCCCGTTGCGCCGGTGGTCGAACGGCGAACCGACGTCCAGACCGGTCCACTTCAGCTCGTCGTCGTCCGCGGGCGGGGCCTTTTCCGTCGCCGCGCCCTCCGCGGCGACCACCCGGGCCTGCGACGGCGGCAGCCCCCACTGCCGCGCCAGCGTGTCGAACGCGCCGCCCAGCGCCAGCGTCGCCGACGTCAGCACCGTCGTCTTCTGCGCGAACACCCGCTCCCGCAACAACCCGGCCACCGACAGCGGCGCCACGTGCAGCATCGGCGGCCTGCTGCTGAACGAGAACTTGTCGTTGGACAGCCACACCACGTCCCGCTGATGCGCGGTGTCCTCGGCGAACGCGTCGAGCAGCCGCACCGCGGTGTCGTGCACCTCCTCCAGCTGCGAGCGCGCGAGCTTGCGGGCCGTGGCCTCCTCGACGTCCTCCTTGCGGTCCGAACCCAGCGCGCTCAGGCACGCGTGCGCGCCGTCCCGCACCGCGGCCACCGCGCCGCCCAGCGCCTTCGGCAACGTGTCCAGCCGCCCGGCCGGCATGTCCTCCAGGATCATCGCCAGGCCCTCGGAAGCCTCCTGCAGCCGGTCGGCCGTGTCGGCGTCGATCAGCTTCCCGCAGCGCCGCACGGCCACCGCGACCGCCGACGACGTCAGCTCGCCCGTCGCGACCGACGTGACGCGGTCGACCAGCTCGTGCGCCTCGTCGATGATCACCAGGTCGTGCTCCGGCAGCACCTGGTAGCCCTGCAGCGCGTCGATCGCCAGCAGCGCGTGGTTGGTGACCACCACGTCCGCCTTGCCCGCTTCACCGCGCGCCCGCTCCGCGAAGCAGTCCTGGCCGATGGGGCAGCGCGCCACGCCGAGGCACTCCTTGGCGGTGACCGACACCTGCCGCCACGCCTGCTCGGTCACGCCGGGCACCAGCTCGTCGCGGTCACCGGTCTCGGTGTCGGAGGCCCACTCGCGCAGCCGCGTGACCTCCTTGCCCAGCCGCGACACCGCGAACGGGTCGAACAGGGCCGGGTCCTCCGGCTCCTCCGGCGCGCCGGAGTCGAGGCGGTGCAGGCACAGGTAGTTGCGGCGGCCCTTGAGGATCGCGAACGTCGGCATCCGGCCCAGCGGCTTCTTCAGCGCCTTCGCCAGCCGGGGCAGGTCGCGGTCGACGAGCTGGCGCTGCAGCGCGATCGTCGCCGTCGACACGACCACCGTGGTGTCCTTCTCGACCGCGTGCCGGATGGCCGGGACCAGGTACGCCAGCGACTTCCCGGTGCCGGTGCCCGCCTGCACGGCCAGGTGCTCGCCGGTGCGGATGGCGCGGCCGACCGCCTCGGCCATCTTGACCTGCCCCGGGCGCTCCGCACCGCCGAGCGCCTCGACAGCGGTCGTGAGGAGCTCGTTGACACCGGGGAACGCAGTACGGACGGCCACCAGGACACGGTACCGGGGGCCACCGTCAAGAACGGGCCACCGCCCCGCTCCCGGCAAGATCGAGATCCACTCGTCCGGGTGGCATCCGGCCGGGTGGGTCAGGCCGGCCGGACGTCCTGCCGATTGTCGAGGAGGGATTTCCTCAGGCGAAAGGAGCGGCTCATGAAGCGGGCCAGGCGGATGGTGGCGGTGGGGGCCCTGTTCGGGGCGGTGGTGGCCGCGCCGGCGACCGCGCAGGCGCAGGCCGAAGCGACCGGCGCCGGTTCGGTGGGCGCGGTTGACATCACGGTCGACGGCGTGTCGGCCCACGCGGACCCGATCGCGCCGTGCGTCGTGGACACCGCCGCGGAGGGCCGCACCGACCCGATCACCGTCGGCACCCGCACGAAGTACGGCCTGGGCAGCACCACCTGCACCCGCAACGCCGACGGCACGGCGAGCGTGAAGGTGACCGGCCAGCGGTTCGAGACCAGTGTGCTGCAGCAGTTCGGCGGGCCGGTGATCAAGGCGAGGACGTTCGGCGCGGGCTGCAACACCACGGCCAACGGCAGCAACGGCTACATGTCGCTGGGCACCGTCACGGGCATCACGGTGCCGCAGAACATCCCGCCGAACCACGTGATCACCATCCCGGGCACGACGCCGGGCGCGCCGCCGATGGCCGAGGTCGTGCTGAACGAGCTCGTCGTGCCGGTGCCCGCGGACGGCAGCCTCACGACGAACGCCATGCACATCAAGCTGTTCCCGCAGGGCGGCCCAGCTTCCGGCGACATCCTCGTCGGGTCCGCGAGCTGCTCGCCGTTCGGGCTCTGACGGCTCAGGCGTAGCGGTCGGCGGTCGCGGCCAGCCGGGCCGCCCGTTTGCCCAGCTCGTCGAGGCGGCCGCCGTCGAGGGCGTCGCCGAGCAGCGGGGATCCGACGCCGACCGCGAGAGCGCCCGCCGCCAGGTAAGCGTCCACATCGGGCAGTTCCACCCCGCCCGCGGGCACCAGCGGCACCTCCGGCAGCGCGGCCTGGACCTCCTCCAGGTACCGCGCCCCGCCGGCGGTGGCCGCCGGGTGGAGCTTCACCGCGGCCGGGCCGTAGCGCCAGGCCGCGTCCACCTCCGTGGGCGTGAGCGCGCCGCACACGATGGGCAGCGCGTACTCCTGCGCCCGCCACAGCACGTCCGGCGAAAAGACCGTCGTCGCGACGAAGTCCACGCCCGCCGCGGCGCACCGGTCCACGGCGGCGACCGTGCGCACCCCGCCGGCGCCGATCAACGCGTCCTGCCCCAGTTCGGCCTGCAGGACGCCGATCGCGTCCAGCGCGCCCGGTGTCGTCAGGTCGACCTCCAGCACGCCGAGCCCGGCCTCGTAGAGGACCTGGCCGGCGTCGGCGAACCAGGACGGGTCGTCCGCGCGCAGGATCGCCACCACACGGCCGGTCGCCAGCCGCTCCCGGAAGCGGTTGTTGTGCTTCCGCAGGACGGTGCGCATCAGCCGACCCGCGGGGTGCCCACGAGATCCACGTCCGCGGCCCGCAGCTGTTCCAGCGCGTTGTCCACGGTCTCGCGCGCCACGCCCGCGGTGAGGTCCAGCAGGACCCGCACCGAGAACCCGGCCGCCGCCGCGTCCAGCGCGCTCGCCCGCACGCAGTGGTCCGTCGCGATGCCAACCACGTCGACCTCGGTGATCTGCCGCTCGCGCAACCAGTCGACGAGCTTCTCACCGGCGTCGGTGTGGCCCTCGAACCCGGAGTAGCCGTTGCTGTACTGGCCCTTCGAGAACACCGCGGTGATCGGCCCGACGTCGAGCGCGGGGTGGAACGACGCGCCCGGCGTCCCGGCCTCGCAGTGCCGCGGCCACGACCGCACGTAGTCCGGGTTCTCGCTGAAGTGCGCGCCGGGGTCGATGTGGTAGTCGCGGGTCGCGGCGACCGCCGAATAGCCGCCGCGGGCGAGGTGCTCGGTGATCTTCGCAGCCACCTCGGCCCCGCCGGTGACGGCGAGTGAGCCGCCTTCGCAGAAGTCGTTCTGCACGTCGACGACGATCAGTGCCCTGCTCATCACGCCTCCTGGGGGAAGACGGTGGGGATCGCGGGTTCGCCGCTGGAGAGCTTGAGGCCCTCCCACGGCAGGCTGACCAGGCCCTCGCGCAGCCGCTGACGGCTGTCCTCCAGCGTGGGCAGGTCGTCGACCGGCTTGCCGCCGCGCACCAGCGGGATCGGCAGCTCGCGGTCGTTCTCCCCGGCCTCGGGGCGCTGGCCGGCCGCGTAGACGACCTCCTCCAGCGCGGTGCCGGTCGGCTTGTGGCGGCGCAGCGCGGACTTCTCGCCGCCGCGCGAGGCCTTGTTCTCGCTGCGCTTGGCGACCGGGCGGCCGTCGACCTCGACCAGCTTGTAGACCATCCCGGCGGTCGGCGCGCCGGACCCGGTGACCACCGACGTGCCCACGCCGTAGGCGTCGACCGGCTCGGCGCGCAGGGCCGCGATCGCGTGCTCGTCGAGATCGCCGGACACCACGATCCGGGTGTCCTTCGCGCCGAGCGAGTCGAGCTGCTCGCGCGCCTTGCGGGCCAGCACGCCCACGTCGCCGGAGTCGATGCGGACCGCGCCCAGCTCCGGGCCCGCCACGCGCACCGCGGTCTCGATGCCGCGGGTGATGTCGTAGGTGTCGACCAGGAGGGTGGTGTCGGTGCCCATCTTCTCGACCTGGGCGCGGAAGGCGTCCTCTTCGCTGTCGTGCAGCAGCATGAACGCGTGCGCCACCGTGCCGCGGGTCGGGATGCCGTAGCGGCGCCCGGCCTCCAGGTTCGACGTGGTGGCGAACCCGCCGATGTAGGCGGCGCGCGCGGCGGCGACCGCGGCCATCTCGTGCGTGCGGCGGCCGCCCATCTCGATGATCGGCCTGCCGTGCGCGGCCGAGGACATGCGGGCCGCGGCGGAGGCGATCGCGCTGTCGTGGTTGAGGATGGACAGCGCGACGGTTTCCAGCAGGACCGCCTCGGCGAAGGTCCCCCGAACGGTGAGGATCGGCGAGCCGGGGAAGTACAACTCGCCCTCGGGATATCCGTCGACGTCGCCGCCGAACCGGTAGTTCGCCAGCCACGACAGCGTGTCGTCGTCGACCACCGCGGTGGCCGCGAGCTGGTCGATCTCGGCGTCGGTGAACCGGAAGTCGGCGATCGCCTCCAGCACGCGCCCGGTGCCGGCGACCACGCCGTAGCGCCGTCCGGCGGGCAGGCGGCGGGCGAAGACCTCGAACACACACTGGCGGTCGCCGGTGCCGTCGGCGAGGGCGCTGCCCAGCATGGTGAGCTCGTAGTGGTCGGTCAGCAGGGCCGTGCTGCCGTGCGTCTCGGGGAAACCCATGGGATCAGACTATGAGGTACTTGCGCGTTCGGCCGAATCACCCGAACAGACCCACCACCGGTCCACGCCGTGCCGGTTCCGTGACACCATGGGGCGCATGACCACGCCTGTCGCATCCGAACAGACGCAGGTTGAACCACTCGGCACCGAGGCAGGCGCCGAAGACCAGCCGTGGCAGACGATCGTCTGGAACGACCCGGTGAACCTGATGTCGTACGTGACGTACGTCTTCCAGAAGCTGTTCGGCTACAGCCGCGACCACGCCACCAAGCTGATGCTGGACGTGCACCACAAGGGGCGCGCGGTGGTGTCCTCGGGCACGAAGGAGAAGGTCGAGGCGGACGTGACGAAACTGCACGCCGCGGGACTGTGGGCGACGATGGAGCACACTTCGTGAGGGGCTGGCAGCGCAAGGGCGGCCGCATCCACGCCGGGTTCGAGCAGCAGGAAGCCGCGGTGCTGCGCGGCCTGGTGAGCCAGCTCGAGGACATGCTGCGGGCGCGCGCCGAGGAGGCGCCGCAGGACCCGCTGGCCGAGCTGACCGGCATCCGCACCGGCCCGTCGCAGTCGCCGGACGACCCGGTGCTGTCCCGCCTGCTGCCGGACTACCACAAGATCGACCCGGACACGCCCAGCCAGGAGGTCCTGGACTCGGCGAGCGCGCTGCGGTCGCTGCACGAGCCCGAGCTGGTCGACGCGAAGGTCGGCGTCGCCGCGGTGGTCATGGAGACCCTGCCGCGCGACGGCGGCGACGTGAAGCTGACCTACGAGCAGGCCGACGCGTGGCTGTCCGCGCTGAACGACGTCCGGCTGGCGCTGGGCACCGCGCTGGACGTCACCGAGGACATGCCCGACGAGCTGCCGGAGGACGACCCGCGCTCGCCCCACCTCGGGGTCTACCACTGGCTGACCTGGGTGCAGGAAAGCCTGGTCCAGGCACTGACGGCGTGATCACCGACGTGCCCGGGGTGCTGGTCGGGCACCACCACCGGATCGGGGACGGCTGGGCGACCGGGACGACGGTCGTGCTCGCGCCGCCAGGCACGACGGGCGCGGTCGACCAGCGCGGCGGTGCGCCCGGCACGCGCGAGACGAACCTGCTGGAACCGGAGAACCTGGTCCGGTACGTCGACGCGATCTGCCTGTCCGGCGGCAGCGCCTACGGGCTGGCGGCCGCGGACGGGGTGATGCGGTGGCTGGCCGAGCGGGACCGCGGGTTCCAGGTCGGCGTCGAGCCGCACGAGGTGGTGCCGATCGTGCCGGGCGCGGTGATCTTCGACCTGCCCCGGTCGGCGTGGGGCAACCGGCCGGACGCTTCCTTCGGGTACGCCGCCTGCGAGGCCGCGAGCACCGCGGTCGAGCAGGGCTGCGTCGGCGCGGGAGCGGGTGCGACGGTCGGCTCGCTGAAGGGCGGGGTCGGCACGGCGAGCGAGCGGGTCGGCGACTTCGTGGTCGGGGCGCTCGCGGTGGTCAACGCGCGTGGCGAGGCGGTGTCGTTCGACAGCGGCCGCCCGTTCGCGGCGGATCACGAGGTCGCGGGCGAGTTCGGCGTGCGCTGGCCGGAGCGGGCGGCGTCGGTGCCCGGCCGGGAGGCGGACCTGAACACCACGATCGGCGTGGTGGCGGTCGACGCGGACCTGTCGAAGGCCGAGTGCCGCCGCCTGGCGGTCGCGGCGCAGGACGGCCTGGCCCGCGCGGTGCGCCCGGCGCACTCGATGTTCGACGGCGACACGGTGTTCGCGCTGGCCACGGGCGCGCGGGACCTGCCGGCGGCCGAAGGCCCCTTCGGGGTGACCACGCGTGCGGCAGGCCTGGACGACCTGTGCGCGGCGGCGGCGCGGGTCTTCGCGCGGGCGTGTGTGCACGGGCTGGTGAGCGCCGTCGGTGTGGCGGGCGTGCCCGCGTACCGCGACGTGTGGCCGGAAGCGTTCGAGTAACGCGGCTGGTCCCGGAGCGATCTGATGGCCGTGGAAAAGGCCTGGGCGGTCGTCGTGCACAACGACGACGTGAACTCGTACCAGACGGCGATCTTCGCGCTGCACACCGTGGTCGGGCTCTCGGTCGAGCGGGGCATGGAGTTCGCCGACGTCGTGCACCACCAGGGGGCGGCCGAGCTCACCCGGTTCAGCGCGCGCGAGCAGGCCGAGGGGCTGGTCGCCGAGCTGCAGGTGCTCGGTCTGCACGCCACGGTGCAGGGCGTCTGACGTGGACTTCCTGAACGCTCAGCCGTTGCCCGGCGGCCAGGTCCTGGTCGAGATGTCGCCGAACGTGGGCCAGTGCCTCTACACCATCGCGGGCGAATTGCTGACCGCGCTGGAAACCGGCTACCGCGGTCGGCGCAGGCTCCGGAACGAGGACCTCTTCCCCGACGCCTACCTGCTCATCCGCGAGGCCAGGGCGTTCCGGGAACGCCACGGCGCGGCGATGCGCGAGAGCGTGACCGCCGCGGTCCGGGCCGTGGTGCGCGGGTGGACCGGCGCGACCGCGTTCACCCTGGATGCGGCCTGGCAGCGGGCGTGGATCATCACTTTCGGCCACGCGCAGGTCCTCTACCTGCGGAACCCCCGGTGGCGGGACCGGCGCGCCTGGGCGCGTCTCCCGGTCAGCCAGCGGGACTACACGCTCGAGTGGCTCGCGCACGCTCAGGACGACGTCGCGCTGGCGTGCGCAGTCTCACTCTGTGAACCCCCGGTGTCCGGCACGTAAGATGTCCGTCGTGCTTCGGATCCGCCGTGAACTCGTCGACGAGATCGTCGCCCACGCTCGCCGGGACCACCCGGACGAGGCGTGCGGCGTGATCGCCGGGCCCGAGGGCTCCGACCGCCCCGAGCGGTTCATCCCCATGCTGAACGCGGCCCGCTCGCCGACGTTCTACGAGTTCGACTCCGGTGACCTGCTCAAGCTCTACCGCGAGATGGACGCGAACGACGAGGTCCCGGTCGTGATCTACCACTCGCACACCGCGACCGAGGCCTACCCGTCACGCACCGACGTGTCCTACGCCTCCGAGCCCGACGCGCACTACGTGCTGGTCTCCACCCGCGACCCCGAGACGCACGAGTTCCGGTCGTACCGGATCGTCGACGGGGTCGTCACCGAAGAGCCCGTGGAGATCACGGAATAAACGCCGGGCAGCCCGACGTCAGACCTGGAAGAAACCCAAGCGGAGGTAGTTACCCATGGCCGTGACCGTGTCCATCCCCACCATCCTGCGCACGCACACGGGTGGTCAGAAGTCGGTCGAGGCGGCCGGCAAGACCGTGGCCGAGGTGATCGACGACATCGAGTCGCGCCACGGTGGCCTCAAGGCCCGCCTGGTCAAGGAGGACAAGCTCCACCGCTTCGTCAACGTCTACGTCAACGACGAGGACGTGCGCTTCGCCGGCGGTCTGGACGCCGAGGTCAAGGACGGCGACACGGTCACCATCCTGCCCGCGGTGGCCGGCGGCGCCCGCTAGGTCATGGCCCGGTACGAATCGCTGCTCGAAGCCCTCGGCGGCACGCCGCTGGTGGGGTTGCCCCGGCTGTCCCCGACGCACGACGTGCGCCTGTGGGCCAAGTTGGAGGACCGCAACCCGACCGGCTCGATCAAGGACCGGCCGGCGCTGGCCATGATCGAGGCCGCCGAGCGCGAGGGCAGGCTGCGCCGGGGCTCGACAATCCTCGAACCGACCTCGGGCAACACCGGCATCTCGCTGGCGATGGCCGCCAAGCTCAAGGGCTACGGCCTGGTGTGCGTGATGCCGGAGAACACCTCGGCCGAGCGCAAGCAGCTGCTGCAGGCCTACGGCGCGCGGATCGTGTTCTCGCCGGCCGCGGGCGGCTCCAACGAGGCCGTGCGGCGCGCCAAGGAGCTGGCGGAGAAGAACCCGGACTGGGTGATGCTCTACCAGTACGGCAACCCGGCCAACCCGGACGCGCACTACCGCACGACCGGGCCGGAGCTGCTGAAGGACCTGCCGACGATCACCCACTTCGTCGGTGGCCTCGGCACCACGGGCACGCTGGTCGGCGTCGGCCGGTACCTGCACGAGCAGAAGCCGGACGTGCAGATCATCGCCGCCGAACCGCGGTACGGCGAGCTGGTGTACGGGCTGCGCAACCTCGACGAGGGGTTCGTGCCGGAGCTGTACGACCCGGACGTGCTCAACGGCCGCTACTCGGTGGGCGCCTACGACGCGCTGCGCCGCACGCGTGAGCTGCTGGAGCACGAGGGCATCTTTGCCGGCATCTCCACCGGCGCGGTGCTGCACGCCGCGCTGGGGGTGGCCGAGAAGGTCGCCGCGAAGGGCGAGAAGGCCGACATCGCGTTCGTCGTCGCCGACGCCGGGTGGAAGTACCTGTCGACCGGCGCGTACAGCGGCACGCTGGACGAGGCCGCCGAGCGCCTCGACGGGCAGCTCTGGGCCTAGGAACCACGCGAAAACGCCCCTCTCCCGGCTGGGAGAGGGGCGTTTTCGTCGTTCAGGCGGTGGGGGAGACGATGTCGGCGGACAGTGGCGCGACCGCGCCGATGATCGTGTTCGTGGTCTCCTCCGGCACCCCGGCGGCCAGCAGCGACTCGGTGAGGTGCTTCGCGACGAGGTCGAAGTGGTGCTGGGCGATGCCGCGGCCGCGGTGCACGTCCTTCATCGACCGGCCCCGGTACTCGTCAGGCCCGCCGAGCGCGGCGGCGAAGAACTCGACCTGCATGCCCTTCAGGCGCGGCAGGTTGGTGCCGGTGAAGAAGGGAGCCAGTTCGGCGTCGTCGAGCACCCGCTCGTAGAAGTCGTCGACCACGGCGATCAGCGCGTCCTGCCCGCCGATCTGTTCGTAGATGCTCGTCACGTGCGTTCCTCCAGGCAGTGGTGGTCACCTGCCCCCAGCGAAACGGAGCGTGGTTTCCGCCGGGTAATACCGGTGTCAATTCAGGGTTTTCACCCGATTCCGCACACCAGCGCCGCTCGTACCGTGGAGTCATGAGCACGCTGCCCGCACCCCAGGCCGACCAGGCGAAGCGCGTCCTGCCGGCGAAGCCGAAGACCGCCGCGCTCGTGGTGCTCGCCTTCACCGCGCTGCTGTACCTCGTCGAGGGCGTCGACGTCGTGCTGGACAACCGGCTCGACGCGGAGGGCATCGCGCCGCGCTCGCTCGGCGGGCTGGACGGCGTCGTGTGGGCGCCGCTGCTGCACGGCAGCTGGGCGCACCTGCTGGCCAACACCCTGCCGGTCATGGTGTTCGCCTTCCTCGCGATGGCGAGCGGGATCGCCCGCTGGGCGCTGGTCACGGCGACGATCTGGCTGGTCAGCGGCATCGGGGTGTGGCTCACCTCGGAACCGGGCACGATCACCATCGGCGCGTCCGGGCTCGCCTTCGGCTGGCTGGCCTACCTGCTGGTCCGCGGGCTGTTCAACCGGGCGTTCTGGCAGATCGCGCTCGCCGCGGTGCTGTTGATCGGCTGGGGCGGGATGCTGTGGGGCGTGCTGCCCGGCCAGCCCGGCATTTCCTGGCAGGCGCACCTGTTCGGCGCGCTCGGCGGTGTTCTCGCCGCCTGGTTCGCCGCGCGGGCGGGCCGGAAGCGGGCGGTACCCTCGAAGCCGTGAGCAGTCGTGAGGCCCCGATCGGTGTGTTCGATTCCGGAGTCGGGGGCCTCACGGTCGCCCGCGCGATCCTGAACCAGCTGCCGTCCGAGCAGCTGCGCTACGTCGGGGACACCGCGCACAACCCGTACGGCCCGCTGCCCATCGCGCGGGCGCGGGAACTGGCGCTCACCGCGCTGGACAAGCTCGTCGCGGACGGGGTGAAGGCCTTGGTCATCGCGTGCAACACGGCGTCGGCGGCGTGCCTGCGGGACGCACGCGAGCGCTACGACGTCCCGGTGATCGAGGTCGTGCTGCCCGCCGTGCGCCGGGCCGTCGCCGCCACCCACACGGGTCGCATCGGCGTGATCGGCACCGAGGGCACGATCCGCTCCCGCGCCTACGAGGACGCCTTCGCCGCGGCGCGCGACGTGTCGGTCACCAGCGTCGCGTGCCCCCGGTTCGTCGACTTCGTCGAGCGCGGTGTCACGTCCGGCCGCCAGGTGCTCGGCCTCGCGCAGGGGTACCTCGAACCGCTGCTGCGTGCCGAGGTCGACACCCTCGTGCTCGGCTGCACGCACTACCCGCTGCTGACCGGGGTCCTGCAGATCGTCATGGGGCCGGACGTGACGCTGGTGTCCAGCGCCGAGGAGACCGCGAAGGACGTCGTCCGCGTGCTCACCGAACAGGACATGCTGGCCGAACGGGACGTTCCGCCCCAGCACGAGTTCATCGCGACCGGCTCGCCGGAGCCGTTCGTCCGGCTCGCGCAGCGCTTCATGGGATTCGCACCCGGCGTGCTCTCGCCGATCAGCGCCTGAGCTGGCAGGGTGTTGTCCCGTGCGACTGACGATCCTCGGTTGCTCGGGCAGCGTTCCCGGCCCGGGCCAGCCCGCGTCCGGATACCTGCTCGAAGCGGACGGTTTCCTGCTCGGCCTCGAGTTCGGCAACGGCGTGTTCGCCGAGCTGCAGCAGCGGCGTGACCCGTTCGACCTCGACGCGCTGGTGTTGTCGCACCTGCACCCGGACCACTGCGCGGACTTCAGCGCGCTGACCGTGCTGCGCCGCTACCACCCGGCCCCGCCGTACGACACCACTGCGCGCCGGCTCCCGGTGCACGCTCCGGCGAACGCGCCGGTCCGGCTGGCGATGGCGTACGCGCCGAACGAGGCGGAGCTGGCCGAGACCGACCTGTCCGACGTCTACGAGTTCCACGCCCTGTCCGGCGAGCCGGTGAAGATCGGCCCGTTCGAGGTCACCGCGATCCCGGTGGTCCACCCGACCGAGGCGTTTGGGTTACGGGTGCGGCACGCCGGCCGCACGCTCGCCTACACCGGTGACACCGGGCCCTGCGACGCACTGGCCGACCTGGTCCGCGACGTCGACGTCCTGCTCGCCGAGGCGTCCTGGACCGACGCCGCGGACCGGCCGCCTGGCGTGCACCTGTCCGGCAAGCAGGCGGGCGAGCTGGCGCGGGACGCGGGTGTGGAGCGCCTGCTCATCACGCACGTCGCGCCGTGGAGCGACCGGAACGCCATCCTCGCCGAGGCCCGGGCGGTCTTCCCCGGCGCTGCGCTCGTCGAGCGGGGCGCGGTCTACGACGTCTGAGGCCCGCCGCAGCGCCGCCCAGCAGGCCAGCCCGATCGGGATGATCAGCCAGCAGGACAGCAGCCGGTAGGTGAGCACCGCCGCGGCGGCCGCCGGTTCCGCCGCGCCCGCGGAGACCAGCCCGGTGAGCAGGCTGACCTCGATGACGCCGATGCCGCCCGGGGTCAGCGGGATCTGCCGCACGAGCTGTACCGCGAGGTAGACCGTGGCCAGTTCGAGCAGGCCGAGGCCGATGCCGAAGGCGCGGGCCGCCGCGATCAGGCACACCAGGTCGCCGAGCCAGTTCGCGGTGGCCGCGGCCAGCGCGAGCAGCCAGTGCCGGGGCGCGATCGCGCTCGACTGCCGGGACACCAGCGTGACCAGCAGGACCGCGCCCACGACGAGGGCCGCCGCGGCCGCCGGGTGGATCGCGGCCAGCGCCCCGGTGCCGTAGAGCAGCGCCAGCCCCAGCGCCGACAGCACGCCGGAGAGCACCATCACGGCGGCGGCCGACTTCCGGTCCGCGCCGCCTGCCCGGAACTGCTGGAACGCGTAGGCGGCGGACACCGCCGAGCCGGCGGGCAGGCTGATCGAGATGGCGGACCGGCTGTAGGACAGGGCCAGGATCCGGCGGCGCTGCAGGGTCACGCCGAACGCGGTGAGCAGCCGCCGCTGCTGGCGGGCGAACATCCCCATCGACACGAACTCGGCGGCCGCCGCCACGGCCAGCCACCCGGGGTCCGCCTCGCGGAGCGCGGCGCCGATCTCCGCGGGCGAGGGGACGCGGTCGCGCAGGGTCAGGACCACGATCGCCAGGACGGCCACGAGCCCGAGGCCGGCCAAGAGTCTGCGCAGCATCACGCACCCCCTAATTCACCTTACGATGAATTCTCCGCGCGGGCGCGAGTTTGTCAACATGTGCTGAATTACACCGGCAGGTAGTCCTCGGCCAGCGCGTCGGCGTAGGCGGTGAACAGGGCCAGGAAGTTCAGCGTGCCGCCCGGGGCGTCGAACTCGGCGAGGTCGTAGGCCAGGTGTGAGCCGCGGTGGGCGGGCACGTCGTTGGTGACGTCGGTGAACCAGTCCAGGAAGGTCAGCTGCCGCTGGTCGCCCGGGCCGACCGGCGGGGTCAGCAGGTCGAGCAGCATCGGGCGGCTGCGCAGCGTCCACCGGTAGAACTCGGAGAACTGGTAGAAGCGCTCCTCGACCGGAGTTGCGGCGATGCCGTGCACCCGCTCGGCCAGCGCGACGCCGTACTCGGTCGAGGCCTGCTCGGCCTCGCTCCACGCGCGGTCGTGCGCCGAACGGGCCGTCAGCTTCCCGTCACGCAGGCGGGTGAGGTAGCTCGCCCACAAGGTCGCACCGGGGTTGCCGAAGGTGTCCGTGCTGTCCCCACGGGCCAGCGCGATGCCCCGTTCGATGCCCTCCAGAATCCCGGCATCCACATAGGACACCCAGGTGCCCGGAGCGCCCAGCCCGCGGTCGGCGAAGAACTCCAGCACCCCCTCGATGTTGCGCCACCGCGGCGCGTAACCGGGGACGACCTCCGCCGCCGGACCGGCCGACATCGCGCGCACGAACTCCAGGCGCTGCGCGATCGTCATCCCGTCGATGTCCTCGGCGGTGCAGGTCAGCGAGTCCGCGCAAGTGGCGGTGGACGCGGTGGCGGGTGCGGCGGTCAGGCACAGCAGGCAGGCGAGCAGGGTCGCGAAGGCGGCGCGCATGAACAGGCACAGTAGCGGGGTTCTACGCTGCACGCGTGGTGCGAAAAGACGGCAGGAACGACGACCAGCTCCGCGACGTGAAGATCACGCGGGGATTCCAGCAGTGGCCGGCCGGCTCGGTGCTCATCGAGTTCGGCAACACGAAGGTGCTCTGCGCGGCGAGCGTCAGCGAGGGCGTGCCGCGGTGGCGGACCGGATCGGGTCTCGGTTGGGTGACCGCCGAGTACGCCATGCTGCCCTCGGCCACGCACGACCGCGGCGACCGCGAGTCGGTCAAGGGCCGCATCGGCGGGCGGACCCACGAGATCAGCAGGCTGATCGGCCGCTCCCTGCGGGCGTGCATCGACCTGGCCGCGCTCGGCGAGAACACGATCCAGCTCGACTGCGACGTGATCCAGGCCGACGGCGGCACCCGCACGGCCGCGATCACCGGCGCCTACGTGGCGCTGGCCGACGCGGTCACCTGGCTCGCGGCGGCGGGGCGGCTGGCTGATCCGCAACCGCTTTCCGCCATGGTGTCCGCGGTCAGCGTCGGCGTGGTGGACGGGCGCGTGCGCCTGGACCTGCCCTACGAAGAGGACTCGCGGGCCGAGGTCGACATGAACGTCGTCGCCACCGACGCCGGCACGCTCATCGAGGTGCAGGGCACCGGCGAGGGCGCGACCTTCACCCGCTCCACTTTGGACAAGATGCTGGACCTGGCGCAGACCGGGTGCGCGGAGCTGACCCGGCTGCAGACGGCGGCGCTGGCCGAGCCGTACCCGTACGAGCTGCCGGAGCCGGTCACGGGCAAGAAGAAAGGCTCGAAGTGAGCCGCGTCCTGCTGGCCACCCGCAACGCCAAGAAGCTCGGCGAGCTGCGGCGCATCCTCGCGGCCGAGGGGGTCGAGGGGCTGGAGGTGGTCGGTCTCGCCGACGTGCCGGAGTTCCCCGAGGCGCCGGAGACCGGCGCGACCTTCGAGGAGAACGCGGTAGCCAAGGCCAGGGACGCCGTCGCGGCCACCGGCCTGCCCGCCATCGCGGACGACTCCGGCCTGGCGGTGGACGCGCTGAACGGGATGCCCGGTGTGCTGTCCGCCCGCTGGGCCGGGCGGCACGGCGACGACCAGGCGAACCTGGACCTGGTGCTCGCCCAGCTCACCGACACCCCGGACGAGCGCCGGGGCGCGGCCTTCGTGTGCGCGGCGGCGCTGGTGCTGCCGGGCGGCGAGGAGACGGTGGTGCGCGGCGAATGGCGCGGCCGGCTGATCCGGAAGTCGCGCGGCACCAACGGGTTCGGCTACGACCCGATCTTCGTGCCGGAGGGGGAGACCCGCACGTCGGCGGAGATGGAACCGGCGGAGAAGGACGCGTCCTCCCACCGCGGTCGCGCGCTGCGGGCGCTGTTGCCGGCGTTGCGGGAACTCGCCGGGCGCTGAGGTTTGGAGCCCGGGAGCCACCCTGACGGATGGCTCCCGGGAGTTTTCAGGCGGCCGCCGGGAGATCGGCGGACACGAGGCGGAACGACACGGTCTGCCCAGGCCGCGCCTGGGCCATCACCGGCAGGTCGTCGGTCAGCACCACACCGATGACCGGGTATCCGCCGGTCACCGGGTGATCGGCGAGGAACACCAGCGGCAGTCCCGATGGCGGCACCTGGATCGCGCCCGGCACCATGCCCTCGCTGAGCAGCTCGCCCTCGCGGGCGCGCTCCAGGACGGGGCCGGTGAGCCGGACGCCGACGCGGTTGCTCTCCGAGGTCACCTCGTAGGTCGCCGTCGCGAAGGTCTTCAGCGCCTCCGGGGTGAACCAGTCGTCCCGCGGGCCGGGCATCACGCGCACGGTCAGCGCGAACCCGGCCGGGTCGGGCACCGGCGCGACCTCGACCGAGGGCAGCGGGCCGCACTCGTCGTCGCCGATCGGCAGCTCGTCGCCCTCGCTCAGCGCGGCGGGGCCGAGCCCGGCCAGCAGGTCGGTCGAGCGGGACTCCAGCACCTTGTCCACGCCGATCCCGCCACGCACGGCGACGTAGGTGCGCAGGCCGGAGGTCGGCGCACCCAGCGTCAGCTCCTCGCCTGGCCAGACGGTGAACGGCGCGTTCATCGCCTCACCGCGGCGGCCCCGCCGGATCGGGCACGGCGCGCCGGTCACCACGACCCGCGCCACCTGCCGGAACCGCAGCACCAGGCCGCCGAACGTGGTTTCCAGCACCGCGGCGCCGTCGAGGTTGCCGACGAGCCGGTTTGCCAGTGCGGCCGACCGGCGGTGGGGCGCCCCCGCCCCGCCCCCCCCCCCCGAAGCAGACCTCACCTCGGAAAAAGAATCACAAACAAGATATAAAAGCGATACGGCGTTGTGTTTTTTTTATTGGG